>NZ_JBDGQZ010000008.1:19293-123604 GCF_042218505.1 Halobellus sp. | reverse complement strand
GAGCGAGACCACCTCGTCGGGCGACGGCCAGACAGAAACTGGCACCATCGATGACTGGGCCCACTATCTCATCGCTAGGACCGAGGATGCGTCGGCACTCACGTTCGCCGACGTCGACGGCGCCGACGACGCTCGGTCGTTCCTCGACGCGACCGACTTCAGTTCACAAACTATCTACGTCGAACGACATCTGGTCGACGAGTGCTTTCGCCATCGGCTCTGCTGGGTTCGCTGGACCGAGAGCGAAGTCGAGACCGACTACGCTCGGCTCCTTCGCGACGCCGACTTCGCCTGCGAGGCCAACGCCCAGATGGCAGTGACGTATCTCATTCGACTCCCGGTCACACTCGAGCCCGGACAGATCAACAGCTATGGGTCCGGCAGCGGCGGCGGCCCCTGTCCGCGACCGGACAACACCACGCGGGAGGGCAACACCTCGTGACCCGACCTGACCGCCGCCCGGGCGTCACCCGTCGGCAACTGCTCGCGCTATCCGGCGCTGGGACGCTGGCCGGGGTCGCCGGCTGTTCCGGCATCTTCCCCGGGCAGAGCGAGCCGACCGTCGACGCTGACGCGCTCTCTCAGATAGTCGCCGGGGAGGCGCCGAGGGTATCGGAGACGCTCCCGGTCGACATCGAGGCGTCGTTCGTGGCCGAACAGCGGTCGATCGCCAAGTCCGACCTCGACCGCGTCCCCGCTCCGTTCGATCGTGAAGCGATTCCGAACGGCGTGATTCGGGGACGCTTGAACGATATGCACGAATCGGCGACCGAATCGCTCGCCCGGATCGACGAGGCCGAGGTGCCGTACGAACGCCTCGAGCGGGCGAACCGCGCACAAGTCTCGGCGCACGAGGTCCGCTCGGCGTGGCGCGCAATCGACGACGACCTGACGCTGGCAGCACTCCGGGAGTCGGTTCCGTCCATCGAGGGGCGGATCGACAGCACCGTGCAGCGCTGGTCCCACGTCGGTGACGACCCCGTCCGCGCGGTCGTCGTCCACGAAGAGTTCGAGAGCAAGATCCGGGCTGCTCGAAACTGGGTCTCCTCACGAAACAGCCCAGAGCGCAGCGGAGGGACCGCACTCGACGTGGCCGACCTCGCCGAGGACCTCGAGCGCGCGCGGACGAGCGCCACGGTCGCGGCCTACGTGTTCGACCGCTTCCGTGGGCGTCTCGACGCGACCACAGACCAGCGTCCACGCTTCGAGGCGGCTCGCGAGGAACTCCGCTCCCGGATCCGCGACCGTCAGGACGCCCTTCCGTCGCAAGACATCGACGATCCGACGTCACTCGTCGATCGGGACGTCGGGGAGACCGCGGGTGTGCGAGCGCTCGTCCGCCTGGGCTCGGAAGCGACCTATCGGGCCGAAGAGGCCATTGCCGCCGCCGATGGGCCGTACCTCGCGAACGAGGTCGTCGAGGCGGCCGATGCGCTGGTACACGTCCGTGCGTTTGAGGCGCTCCGCGAGCGGATCGCCAGTGGAGACGACCTCGCTGTCGAGAGCGTCGACGACATCTCGGCGTTCCGGTCGGACGCGATTTCGGCCGTCGAGAGCGCACAGAACGCCGACCCCGGCCGACTGCTCGTCCGCGAACTGTTGCCGAGGTTCGCGAACAGGATCCGACAGACCGACGAGCGCTTCGCGCGGGAGTCCGGCACCACCACCCTCAGTTCGGTCGCGTACGACGCGCAAGAGTACGTCATCGGAGCCGTGACGTGCCGAGTAGTGCCGCGCGTCAGCGCCGACGCGGCGGGCGCTCTTCGGAAGTCGTAGTCGACTCCGACCTGCTGAGCCGTCGGCTTCCGATAAAAATTCACGGACGGGAGCATCCGCTATCACGCTCCTGTGATACGGTTTCACTTTCACTTTAGTGTTAACGAGGATTTATGTGCGAGTGGGACCCAGAATCGGACACGATGCCAGAAGACGATCTCGAAAGTCTACCGGGTGTGGGGCCAGCGACATCGGACAAACTCACGGACGCGGGGTTCGAGAGTTACCAGGCGATCGCCGTCGCCAGTCCGGGTGAGATGTCCAACACCGCCGACGTCGGCGAGTCGACGGCGGCCGACATTATCAACGCCGCCCGCGACGCCGCCGACATCGGTGGCTTCGAGACGGGTTCGACCGTCCTCGAACGACGCGAGAAGATCGGCAAGCTCTCGTGGCGGATCGACGAGGTCGACGACCTGTTGGGCGGCGGAATCGAGACGCAGTCCATCACTGAGGTGTACGGCGAGTTCGGGGCCGGGAAGTCCCAGGTGACCCACCAGATGGCGGTCAACGTGCAACTCCCGCCCGAACACGGTGGACTCGGCGGGTCCTGTATCTTCATCGACTCCGAGGACACGTTCCGCCCGGAGCGAATCGACGATATGATTCGTGGACTCGACGACGAAGTCATCGAGGACCTGCTCGAACGCCGCGAAATCGAGGGGACCCCGGGCGACGACGAGGCGATGGACGCGCTCCTCAACTCCTTCCTCGAATACATCCACGTCGCAAAGGCGTTCAATTCCAATCACCAGATCCTCCTCGCGGAGAAAGCCAAAGAACTCGCCCGCGACAACGAGGAGGCGGAGTTTCCGGTTCGACTCCTCTGTGTCGACTCGCTCACGGCGCACTTCCGCGCGGAGTACGTCGGCCGTGGCGAACTCGCCGAGCGCCAGCAGAAACTGAACAAGCACCTCCACGACCTGATGCGGATCGGCGACCTCTACAACACGGCTGTGCTGGTGACCAATCAGGTCGCCGCCAATCCCGACTCGTACTTTGGCGACCCGACCCAGCCCATCGGTGGTAACATCCTCGGTCACACCTCGACGTTCCGGATGTACCTCCGGAAGTCGAAGGGCGACAAGCGGATCGTCCGTCTGGTCGACGCGCCGAACCTCGCCGACGGCGAAGCCGTGATGCGCGTTCAGGACAGCGGCCTGAAGCCCGAATAGGCACAGGCACCTCTCTGTTGCGTCGGATCGGCGAACCGTGACCACCTCTCGCGAGAGTGGACTCACCCCGTAGGCGGGCCAGCAAGCGCGCTCACGTGGCCCCCTACTCATCACGGTGCATAGTGACGATACCAGTCGGTGCCGGAACGATCCATTGCTGTGTCTCCCTCCGGTCCTGGGCGCCCGGCGGGAACGCTGGCAAGACTCGGCCGCCATCTGGTAGCGCAGATGGCCGAACAGCCTGCTGCCAGCGCATTACAGAATCATCCACAGCCGATCCGCTGCGTTGCACGGTACAGCAATCGAGATAGTGGTGATTACGGAGGCCAGGACAGGATGTCGAGGGCGTATCGAGCGCCTGCTTCGTCAATCACTGGTGAAATTATACAGAGTTGGAAGACAGTTTGAACGGATCGTGTATAAAAACTGAAAAATACTCTTGTCGCCTCTCGCAGACGTACCTTCCGGAGGCAGAGAGGGCCTCCGAAAGCAATGATCGAAAACAGACAATCGACCAGACGACGAGTTCTCCGGACGGGAGCAACCCTCGGTGCCGCGGCTGTCGGCCTATCCGTCCCCGGGACAGCCGCAGCGAACCCGGGGAACGGAGACGGGAAAGAGTTCAGACGCGTCTACGCGAACGACGTGCTGTGGCGAACGAACGTCGTCAAGGTTCTCGACGACCGTCCCGATCCTGAAGACAAGATCTACTTCCTCCACGATGGGAAACAGCCGATCGTGGCTAACGAGAGCGCAAGCGACGAGCAACTCTCACCGTTCGTCTCCGAGTCAGCCCCCGGCGACCGGGACTGGAACGGTGGTCAGTGGACTCACTTCTCGGCAGCGGTGACGGATGTTGAAGCGTTTACCGACGATGCGCCGCTGACAAGTGCGAGCGAGATCTTGGACAAAGACTACATCGAGGTCACCCTCGGCCGCCCCGGCTTCGGCCCACCGAACTACTTCGTCTGTCCGCTAAACGGACGAGCGTAGCGACTGCTCACGCAGTCGCTTGACCGCTGAGTTCGCGCCCCGCCACAGCAACGCTGTTACTCCCACTGGTCGCTGTCGGAAACGTGGTGCTGTATACAGCGGATGCATTCAGCAGGAAGGGCGCACGTTCGCCGAGTATGCGTACAGTGCAGGCAACGGGCAAACAAACCATAGATACTCAGCCATACAAGCTCAACGTATGCCGTTCAAACGCCGGACGGTATAGTAGCGTTTGCAACTGATTGCACAACAGATCGCACGCAGTCGTGCGATCGGGTGAGCGAAGACGTGCAAACGCTACTATATTTGACCTGCTCGGGGCGGGCGTGGCTGGGAGTGCGGCCGGTTGTGCCGAAACAACCACAAGCTAGCCGACGCCAGTGGTGACAGCCTCGGTTTGGAACAGTACATCGGAGGAGCGGACTATCCAAGTTACCGTCGTCCCGACGTCCATCCACATCGGCCTCACGGAAGCGCACCTGTTCAATCAGCACCTTACTCTTCGGGCGTTTGGAACGGAAGAAAACTCGGCCACGTCGACCGACGGGTTCAAAGCTCAGAACGCGCTCGCTCACGTGGAGTTGCCGCCGAAGGGCGTAATCGAACAGTACACGTATACTCCGGACTGTACGGGGTCCGACGACCCCGAGAGCGAAATCAGGATCGGACTGGATTCGGTCAATAGTGCCTCGTTTGCTCAGAACTCCTGCCACGGAGAGTAACCGGGACTTCTGCTTTGAGCCCGTCACGCACCCGTTCTGCTGTTCTGCAGTGACCGATCCAACGAGACACCGGATGCCGGTCGTTGGTTGATCGGTACACGGGTATCCCTCCACCCGAGTCCTGATCACGTATAGACAGACAGAACGTACGGAGATTTCTCCGACACGCTCTACTACGCTACTTCGATCCAGGACACCGGCTCACCACAAAATATCAAAATCCACACGAGCGCGCATACCGATTGGGCCGTACTTACTGACAGTTACCCCGGTACTGGGGCGAGGTTTGCGCCACGCGTCTATATATCACAATATAGTCACTTTTTTGTGCGGAAACGACACCGTCACTACGATGTCTGAGGAAATTCCGCTCGACGCAGCAAAAGACGTGATCGAAGCCGCCGAGGAGCGAGCCGAGGAGATCGGCCAGCCGATGGTCGTCACCGTCGCCAACAGCGAAGGCAATCTCATCGCTCAACACCGGATGGACGACGCGTGGCTCGCATCCGTCTCTATCTCGCGAAACAAAGCCTACACGGCAGCAGCGCTGGATATGCCGACACACGAACTCGCAGAAGCGAGCGAGCCCGGCAACTCCCTCTACGGGCTCCAGACGACTGACGACAACAAAATCGTCATTTTCGGAGGCGGGTATCCGCTGGAGAACGACGGCGAGGTCGTCGGCGCCGTCGGTGCATCCGGTGGCGAAGTCAGCCAGGACCGTGACGTTGCAGAGGCCGCCGTTCAGCGGTGGGACGAAATAGCGGCTGCCGACGAGTAACGTCGATTACCGCGGCCGTCCGTACTGAACCGGGCCCACGTGGAGTGTAATAGCTGTAACGAGGCCCTTTCGCTCGATACGATCTTTCCGTGTCGAACGAGTGCGACGCTATGTAGACAAAATTTACCCGCTGATCTAACTCCTCCAGAGAGCGGTCCCCCTGAGGCACAGAACCGCTTACTGCTCCGTTGTCGTCTCTTCGAGGTCGATGTCGCCCTCGTGGATGGCCGCGCCGTCTTGCGCCACCTGTCGGGCAAGAACGGCGCACTTGATCCGCATCGGGGAGATGTCGACGCCGAGCATTCCAGTGATGTCGTCGGTGTCCATCGAATCGAGTTCCGACAGCGTCATTCCGCGAAGTTCCTCAGAGAGCATACTCGCGGACGCCTGACTGATCGCGCAGCCGTTCCCGGTGAACGTCACGTACTCGATTGTCTCCTCGTCGTCTTCGAGTTTGACGTTCATCGTGATCGTATCGCCGCAGGAGGGATTCTCCCCGGTGTGTGTGAAGTCCGGCTCCGGCATCTCGCCCTTGTTCCGAGGGTTCTTGTAGTGATCCAAGATCTGCTGCCGATACATATCCGAGCCCATACCCATAGTTATCTTTAATACGACGGACTGGCGCAAAAGAGTTCCGCTGATCGGGCGGGCAGAACGACCCGAAACGGGCGCTGGATGGGCGTGTACCGCGTGTGGACGCGACTCAGAACAACCCGAGCGAGCGCGCGATGTCCGCCGCCGAGTTGATCACGGTCCACTTGATCGCGTTCCCGGTTCCGATGCCGGAGAACCTGATCTCACCGCTGGCGACGGCGTCACGGAAGGCGGCTGCGGGGTTATCGGCGGTGAGCGTCTCGTTGAACGTCTCTCTGTCAGTCGACATTCGCAACGTCGCGTCCGAGCGCGGCCCCTGATCGAGTTCGGTCATCCGCAACTGGTTGTCCATCCGGAAGGAGAACGTCGCCGTTTCGCCATCGGCGTCGGTCACGACGAGATTCACCCGCTCGTTCGACAACTGATCCCCCGCGATCCCTAAGTCAACCTGCGTGATCGATTCGTTGTACGTGGCGACCATCCCACTGAACTCATCGTAGGCCTTGTCGGCCCAGTCGGGTTGTGAAGACTGGCCTGACTGTGCAGTTGCGACACCACTCGTGATAACGAGTAGGGCCAAGAGGGCACCGATCCATCGAGACTGCGATTTCATACACGATAGTACGGTCACTATGGTATTAAACTAGCTGGCGAACCCTGAGGGTTTTCAACCGCATCCGCCACTCGGGCCGACGATTCGGCTTCGGCCGTCGTCCCGACCTGCGTCCACTTCTTTTCGACGTCACGGTTCGCGACGCCCACGACGTCGCCGTCGACGTTCCGGAAGCGCGTCTTTCGGAGTTCGATCGTCTCGACCGTCTCGGTCACGGGATCGGGTTTCACCTCGTCGCCGGGGTTGAAGTCGGGATCCCGGAGGAAATATAGTAGCGTTTGCACGTCTTCGGTCACTCGATCGCACGACTGCGTGCGATCTGCTGTGCAATCAGTTGCAAACGCTACTGTAGACCCCGGCGACGGTGTCGGCGATCATATTCGACAGCGCGTAGGAGCCGCCGAGCGAGATGAATCCAGCGGCAGTGCCGAGGCTCGCGGCGATCTCGCCCATTCCGAAGGTCTCCAGCAGCGTGAGCGCGACGCCGAACCACAGACGCTCACGATTGCCACCCCGAGGTCGACACTCAACCCCCCTTCGGAGAGATCGACGGCACTGAGCGTCTGACAGAGCACCCGGGTGACCGGTCGGATCCAGAAGTACGCGAGCGCGAGGAAGACGACTCCGGTCAGGAGTTTCAGCGCGGCCTCCTGCAGACCGGCCGCGAACTCGGTGAGTGTCCGCTCGACCGTCTCGGAGATGAATCGGGCGACAGTGGCCATCGATATCAGTCCATCACGAGTCAACCACGAAGAATTTCGGGAGCGCCCGACCGAACGCGGCGTTGACCCGTCTCAGGCGAAGAGTTGGCGCGCGTCCTCGACGGCATCGACGAGCGCGTCGATCTCCGCCGTCGTGTTGTAGATATAGAACGAGGCGCGCGTCGAGGCGGGCACCCCAAGCTTGTCGTGTAGCGGCTGGGTACAGTGGTCGCCCGCGCGGATCGCCACGCCGTGATCGTTCAGGATGCTGGAGAGGTCGTGCGCGTGGACGCCCTCGAGATTGAACGCGACCAGACCGCCGCGGTCGTCGCCCGGCGGCCCGTAGATCTCGATATCGTCGAACTCGCTCAGCCGGTCGTAAGCGTACTCCGCGAGCAGTTCCTCGTGGGCCTGAACGTTCGACATCCCGACCTCTTCGAGATAATCAATCGCCGCTTCGAGCGCGATTCCCTGGGCGATGACGGGCGTGCCGGCTTCGAACTTCCAGGGGAGGTCCTCCCACGTTGAGTCGTCGTAGGTGACACTCCGGATCATCTCGCCGCCGTAGAGGTACGGATTCATCTCCTCGAGCAGGTGTTCTTTCCCGTAGAGGACACCGATCCCGGTGGGTCCGAGCATCTTGTGGCCCGAGAAGGCGAAGAAGTCGGTGTCCATCTCGCCGACGTCGACGGGGCGAGTCGGGGCCGACTGCGCGCCGTCGATGAAGACGTGCGCGTCGCGGTCGTGCGCCAGGTCGGCCAGCTCGCGGGCGGGGATGATCGTCCCGAGCGTGTTCGAGACGTGGACTGCGGAGACCATTGCGGTCGAGTCGTCGATCAGGTCTGCAGCGTGGTCCATATCCAGTCGGCCGTCGTCGTCGACCTGAACGTACTCGACGCTCGCGCCCGTCTTCTTGGCGATCTGCTGCCAGGTGACGAGCGAGGCGTGGTGTTCCATCTCGGTCAGGATGATGGTATCACCGGGCTCGAGTTCCGCGAGGCCCCACGCGTAGGCGACGAGATTCATCGATTCGGTCGTATTCTTCGTGAAGATGATCTCCTCGCGTCCGTCGGCGCCGATGAACTCCGCGACGCGGTCGTGTGCGTTCTCGTAGGCCACGGAGGCCTCCTGGCTCAGATGGTGGATGCCTCGGTGGACGTTGGAGTTGTAGCCGTAGTAGTAATCAACGATGGACTCGACGACGGACTCCGGCGTCTGACTGGTCGCCGCGTTGTCGAGATAGACGAGCGGTCGGGTATCTGCAGGCCCTTCGCCGGGCGTTTCGATCTCCCCACCGACCATCCGGTCGAGAATCGGGAAGTCCTCCCGAATCGACGCCACGTCGAGCGGCTGCGTTTCCTGAGTTCCCATTACTGACGTATAACAGCCCCAGCACTAACACGGCTTCGGTCCGCAGGACCCGGTGCAAACAGTCGTCGTTACGTTCGGCGGGGAGACGAATCGGATCCCGTCACATCCACAGCAACTGCGCGTGGTGCGTGCCGTCGACGACGAGGACCCGATCCTCGTCGACGATGCCGGCCTCGACGGCGACCGAGACGGCCTGCTCGCCGACGATGTTGGCGACGCTGGCGCGGGTGAGACTCTCGATTACGGTCGCTTCGTCCACCTCGTCGGCCTCCTCGCCGCCGTAGAACGCTTCCGTCACTTCCAGAGAGACCTCGCCCTCGGCGTAGGTCTCACCGAGGCACTCGGAGTCGCAGACGGAGACGAGTACCCCTTCCGGCGTCTGTCGCTCGCGGAGTAACATCACCGCTCTCGCTGGCGGTCCAGGGGCGACCCTCCGCCTTGCCGCCGTTGGCCGCCGCCGCGTTGCTGACCCTCGCCGCGCTGGTGGCCCTGCTGGCCTTGCTCGATCAGCTCCTGTTCACGCTCCTGACGCAGTTCGTTGGCCTGCTCTTGGGCCTGTTCGGCCTCCTCGTCGCGGCCGAGTTCCTCGAGGGCGCGGGCCTTCTCTTCGAGCACGTCGGCGGTACGCATCCCGAGGCGGATGGCGTTGTCGAAAGCGTTGACGGCGTCCTCTTCGAGCCCGCGCTCCCGGAGGAAGAACCCACGATTGTACCACGCCTGCGGGAAGCGTGGATCGATCTCCACCGCGCGCTCGGCGTGGCGCAGTGCCGCTTCGATCTCGCCGGCGTTCCACAGCGAGTACGCCAGGTTGGTTTCCG
Organism: Halobellus sp.; assembly: GCF_042218505.1. Taxonomy (NCBI): domain Archaea; kingdom Methanobacteriati; phylum Methanobacteriota; class Halobacteria; order Halobacteriales; family Haloferacaceae; genus Halobellus; species Halobellus sp. Next base: position 114,060 of record NZ_JBDGQZ010000008.1, on the reverse strand, counting down.
CTGAGGCAGCGTGCTCGGAGTCGTCGTCGATGCGGAGCGCCTCGCGGTACGAGCCGATGGCCTCGTCCCACTCTTCGAGTTCAGCGTGAGCCGCGCCCTTGTTTACCCAGGCCTCCTGCGCTTCTAATGAGTCATCGTCGGCGAACTGCCCCGCACGCTCGAACGTCTCGGTCGCCTCCTCGAAGCGATTGATCTGCATATACGACAACCCGACGTCGATGAGTTGCTCGACGTCGACCTCGTCGGAGGCGATGTTTCGCCGGTCGAGTTCGTCGGTGACGACGCGGGTGTCCACGGGATCGACCTTCGCCGGATCGATCTTCAACTCGGGCGGATCCAGCGTGAAGTCCTCGTAGTCCTCGTCGAATCCCTGGCCCGAGGAGAACTCGTGATCGTCGCGCTCGCCGTCTGTCATACCGACTGATTCACGGTCTGGACGGTTAAGCACTACGTCACGACCTTCTTGATCTGCGGTTCCGTACGCGTGCGTATGCGCCTCTTCGTCAGCATCGACCTCCCGGGTCGCCTCGCCGAAGCGGTCGCCGACGCACAAGCGCCGTTCGCCGACGCCGACGGCCTCCGATTCGTCGCCCCCGAGCAGGCGCACCTGACGCTGTTCTTCCTCGGCGACACGGACCTCGACCGCCTCGACAGCGTGGAGGCGGCGCTCGACCGCGCCGTCGCCGATACCGAGGTGAAGCCGTTCGAACTCCGCGTCGGCGGCTTCGGTGTCTTCCCCGCCCTCGAATACATCAGCGTCGTGTGGGCCGGTGTCCGCGAGGGCAGCGGCGCAGCGGAGACGACCCGACTCAACGCCGCCGTCGCGGACGAACTCACCGCGCTGGGCTTCGAGGACGACGAGCACGAGTTCACCCCGCACGTGACGCTGGCGCGGATGGACGACGCCCGCGGGAAGGGGCTCGTCCAGGACGTCGTCCGCGACACCGATCCCGACATCGGGGCGTTCGAGGCGACCGAGATCCGGCTGAAAGAGAGCACGCTCACCGACGCCGGACCGGAATACGACACCGTCGCCGCGTTCGAACTCTGATACTGGGTACTCTCATTTTCACCGACAAGCGCTCCCCCGTTGATAGTGCCCGGCGGTAAGAGGCGAGCGTACCCAGTATGCGTCCACGCCGTCGGCCGCTTCGGGCCTCATTCCGTCCCGGACGGGCCGATCCGGTCGTCGCGCCATCGCCGCAGCTCGGCGCGGAGCGCGCGCCGCTTCACCAGGACGAACCCGACGACGATGATCCCGAAACCGAGTACGGTCTGCCGGGAGAGCCCTTCCCCGAGCGCGAGCCACCCTGAAACTGCGGCGAAGATCGGAATGACGTACTCCAAGAGGCTCACCTGAATCGGTCCCACCCGACGAAGCAGCCAGAAGTACAGCGCGAAGCCCCCGGCTCCGGCGACGACCGCGAGATATCCCAGCGAGACGACCGCGGTCGGGGTCCAGATCGGATCGGCGAGCGACTCGGTTGGAAGCGCGGCGCTCGTCGCGTGGAGCGTGACCGCGCCGACGAACATCATCCACGCCTGTTCGGAGACTGTCGGCATCGTCGTCGGTGCGTCGTGGGTGCCGACCGCACCGACCGCGAACGTGATGGCCGATCCCAGGACGAGCGCCACGCCGCGGAGATCGGCAGTCGCCAGGTTCGCCAGGTCGGGATTCGCGATGGTCGCCACGCCGGCGAACCCGAGGCTGACGCCAAGTAATCCGACCGGGGAGAGCCGCTCTGCCGACGCGGAGAGACGGACGAGCGCGGGCGTGAGCACCGGGATCAGCCCCAGAAGGACGGCGGCGACGGCACTGGTGACGTACAACTGTCCGGCGAACAGGAACGCGTGGTGGACGCCGACGAGCAGAACGCCGCCGAGTAGGACCGGCCGCCACTCCGGACCGGTCGGCCGGAGTCGCTCATCGCGCCACAGCGCCAGTCCGAAGAGGACGACGGCCGCGACGTCAAACCGGTAGGCCGCAAAGAGCACCGGCGGAATCCACGCCAAGCCGGCTTTCGTTAACATAAACGCCGTCCCCCAGAGTGCAGCGAGAAGAAAGAATGCAGCGACCGTCCGAGTGTCCATTGCTGCTTTCGAGGTGGCCGTCGGTGTTGAATCACTCGAAACGAACCCGGGTCGTGACCGGCACTGCGACTGTCAGGCAGTCGCGCGGGCGCGGCGTCGAAGGAACAAGATTTTATGCGGTCCGGGGGTAGAAACGGGCACTATGGGTAAGAAATCGAAGGCCAAAAAGAAGCGCCTCGGCAAACTGGAGCGTCAGAACTCGCGTGTTCCGGCCTGGGTGATGATGAAGACGGATATGGAAGTGACGCGGAACCCCAAGCGCCGCAACTGGCGGCGAAGTGACACGGACGAGTAAGGATGAGCGCAAGCGACTTCGAAGAGCGCGTCATCACGGTCCCGCTCCGGGACGTCAACGCCGTTCCCGCCCACGAACAGGCGGGACGCGCGATGTCCCTGATCCGCGAGCACCTCGCACAGCACTTCAAGGTGGCCGAAGACGCCGTTCGTCTGGACCCCGCGATCAACGAGACGGTGTGGGCGAAGGGCAGCCAGAAGCCCCCGAGCAAGCTCCGTGTTCGCGCCGCCCGATTCGACGAGGACGGCGAGTCCATCGTCGAGGCGGAGCCGGCCGAATAACGTGCTCCGCGCCTCCTTCGCCGGGTCGCCGTACGTCGGTGTCTTCGCCCGCGCGACGGATCACATCCTCATCGTTCGTTCGGACGCCGACGAAGACGTCGTCGACGCGATGGCCGAGGAACTCGACGTTCCGGCAGTGGCAACGACGGTCGGCGGATCCGGCACCGTCGGCGCACTCGCCGCCGGCAACGAGAACGGGATCCTGTTGACGAGTCAAGCGACCGAGCGGGAGAAGGAGGTGATCGAATCGGCTGCTGATCTCCCTGTCGCCGAACTTCCGGGGACGATCAACGCCGCCGGTAACGTCGTCCTCGCGAACGACTACGGAGCCTACGTTCACCCTGATCTCTCTGACGCCGCCGTCGAGGCCGTCGAGTCGGCGCTCGACGTCCCGGTGGCGGACGGCCAACTCGCGGACGTCCAGACCGTCGGTACGGCCGCCGTCGTGACTAACGACGGCGCGCTGTGTCATCCCAAATCTAGAGAACCCGAACTGGAGGCGCTCGAAGACCACCTCGACGTCCGCGCCGACATTGGGACCGTCAACTACGGTGCGCCGCTCGTTGGCTCCGGACTCGTCGGCAACGCAGCCGGCTACGTCGCCGGCGAGGACACGACCGGGCCGGAACTGAGCCGAATCGAGGACGCGCTCGGTTACCTGGAGTAAAGTCGGTTTCCGACCGATTCTGCCGAGCGGCCTGAGAGTTGCTCTCTCGCCGCGTCTCGCGACGGCTTTCGAGGCTCGAGTAGGAAGATACTTCCCCGTCGCTCGGATAAGCGAGTGTATGAGTAAATTCGCAGTGAGCGGCCGGTTCCAGAGCCGCGACGGACTCAGCGAGTTCAACACGGTTGTAGACGCGCCCAACGAGGACGTCGCCGCCGAACGCGTCTACACCAACTTCGGGAGCCAGCACGGGCTGAAGCGGACCCAGATCGAAATTGACGACGTCGCCGCAGCCGAGGAGGCCGCAGTATGATGGGCGGTGGTGGCGGCGGCGGTGGCGGGCAGCAGCAACTTCAGCAACTTTCACAGGAACTGCAGGCGATCGACGAGGAGATCGAGGCGTTGCGGTCCGAGGTCGAAAGCCTCCAGACCGAGCAGTCCGAGATCGGCGAGGCCGTCGAGGCAATCCAGACCCTCGAGAGCGGCTCCACGGTGCAGGTACCGCTCGGCGGCGGCGCGTACGTCCGCGCAGAGGTTCAGGACATCGACGAGGTCATCGTCGGTCTCGGCGCCGACTTCGCGGCCGAGCAGCCCGCCGAGGACGCCATCGCGGCCCTGGAGACGAAGCGCGACGCGCTCGACGACCGCATCGAGGAAGTCCGCGAGGACATCGACGAACTCGAAGACGAGAGTTCTCAACTCGAACAGCAGGCCCAGCAGATGCAACAGCAGATGCAGCAGCAGCAGATGCAGCAGATGCAGCAGATGCAGGGCGACGAAGACGAGTAACCCACGAACGACGGGACCGACTGCTATCGCCGTCTCCCGTCCGATCGCGCCGACAGCAGCGACCCACTATCGGTAGACCACTATGTTCGACGGACTGAAGAACAAACTCAACAGTTTCCGCGAGGACGTCGAGGAGACCGCCGAAGAGAAAGACGCGGCCGAGTCGGACCGCGATGCCGACGACCCGGCGTCCGATGCGGCCGACGGCCAGACACCGACCGAGAGCGACGCGGCCGCGTCGAGTGACGCCGGCGACGCCTCGGGCGAACTCGGTGACGCCGGCCAGTCCAACGAGGCCGGCTCGTCTGCGGGAGCCCACCCCTCAGAGGGCGACGAATCCGGCGGCGACGCGGCGCAAGCGACCGCCGGAGACGGCCTCGCAGCCGAGGAGGCGGCGGCCGCGCTCGAAGAAGAGACCGAAGACGAGAGCGGTCCCAGTCGGCTCCAACGCGCCGCGGCGTTCGCCACCGGGAAGATCATCATTGAGGAAGACGATCTTGCGGACCCACTGTGGAACCTCGAGATGGCGCTCTTAGAGAGCGACGTCGAGATGAACGTCGCCGAGGAGATTCTCGACACCGTCCGCGAGAAGATGGTCGGCGAGACCCGTGCACAGGTCCAGACGACGGGCGAACTCGTTGAGAGCGCGCTGCACGACGCGCTCTACGACGTTATCAGCGTCGGCCAATTCGACTTCGACGAGCGCGTCGCCGAGGCCGACAAGCCGGTCACCATCGTCTTCACCGGCGTCAACGGCGTCGGAAAGACCACGAGCATCGCGAAGATGGCACGCTACTTCGAGGCGCGAGACCGCTCTGTCGTTCTCGCGAACGGCGACACCTACCGCGCCGGTGCGAACGAACAACTCCAGAAGCACGCCGACAACCTCGACCAGAGACTCATCTCCCACGAGCAGGGCGGTGATCCCGCGGCAGTCCTGTACGACGCCGTCGAGTATGCCGAGGCCAACGGCGTCGACGTCGTGCTCGGCGATACGGCCGGTCGCCTCCATACGTCGAACGACCTGATGGCCCAGTTGGAGAAGATCGACCGCGTCGTCGATCCCGATATGACGTTGTTCGTCGATGAGGCCGTCGCCGGGCAGGACGCCGTCGAGCGTGCGAAGCAGTTCAACGACGCCGCCGAAATCGACGGCGCGGTCCTGACGAAGGCCGATGCCGACTCCAACGGCGGTGCAGCCATCTCGATTGCGTACGTCACGGGCAAGCCGATTCTCTTTCTCGGGACTGGCCAGGGCTACGACGACCTCGAACGGTTCGATCCCGAGCGGATGGTCGACCGACTTGTCGACGCTGACGGGTCGTAGCGGTCCCGCTCTGTTTCTGCGTGGGTGTCGCCACCAGGTCTCTGCAGAGGCATCGCCGTCTTGTCGGGTGCTTGACTACGCGTTCCCGCCTCGTCGAGTTAGACTACGCGCTTCCGTCTCGTCGGATCTCAGACTACGCGTCGCCGCCCGATTGGAACGGCTCGCCGACTGCCGACCCGGGGAGGAGGCTCAGGAACTCTAGTTCGAGGCCGTCGCGCGAGGTGAACCGGTCAGCTCCCGACCGTTCGAGCATGTTGCCGACGCTGACTGATCCCTCGGCGAGGCGCACCGTCACGTCACCGCACTCTCCAGCGACGTGCTGCGGCGAGAGCGGATACTCGAGTGCGTCGAAGACGGTGCCGATTCGATTGCGTTTGATCGATTCTGTCACGCCAGTTGTACGCCGCCAGCGACAATAACTATATACTACATTTTCCGCGAGGTCGCCGGAAGCGGGAGCGCGGAACCAACGGCCCTCACTCCACTGCGAGCGCCAGTCCGAGCGTGATCATCGCGCCGCCGCCGAACCAACTCAGCCGGGAGGTCGCGGTTGAGGAGGTGAGGAAAGAGCCCACGCGTCCGGAGGCGACCGCGACGATGCCCAGATACGCCGCCGTCAGGGCGGCGTACGTCGCGCCGAGAACGAGCATCCGACCCGTGGCTCCGGGGGCCGATCCCGCGAATCCCGGGAGAAAGGCGAGAAAGAAGAGCGCCACCTTCGGGTTGAGGACGTTGACCAAGACGCCCCGCCGGAAACTCCCCGCGGCGTCCGTGGCAGCGATGCGTCCCGCGTCGTCGGCGTTGCCGAATTCGTCGTTCCGGATCGCCTGCACGCCGAGGTAGACGAGGTAGACCGCGCCGGCGTACGTCACGATGCGGTAGGCGGCGGGCGCGGCACGGAGCAACGCGGCGAGTCCGAGCGTCGCCGCGGCGGTGTGACACAGCACGCCCGTTGCGATCCCGAACGCCGAGCGGACGCCGGCGTCGCGGCTCTGGATTCCCCGCGCGAGAACGTACAACGTGTCGGGGCCGGGTGTGAGGATAAGCGCGACGGCGGCCGCGCAGAATGCGACGTACGTGGCGAGGTCCGGGACGAGCGCCATCACTGGCAGCGTCGTCGGCCCTGCAGAAAAAGCCTTTACACGACTGGTGGCGTAGAGATGAGTAATGGTACTCGATAATCTCGGGAGTTCCCTTCGCAGCAGTCTGGATAAACTGCAGGGGAAATCCCGCCTCGACGAGGAGGACGTCGAGGAGATCGTCAAGGAGATCCAGCGGTCGCTGCTCTCTGCCGACGTCGACGTGACCCTCGTGATGGACCTCTCCTCGTCGATCGAAGAGCGCGCGATCGAGGAGGAACCGCCCGCAGGCACGTCGGCTCGGGATCACGTCCTCAAGATCGTCTACGAGGAACTGGTCGATCTCGTCGGAGAGTCGACGGAGTTGCCCTTGGAGTCGCAGACGATCCTGCTCGCCGGACTCCAGGGATCGGGGAAGACCACGAGCGCCGCCAAGATAGCGTGGTGGTTCTCGAAGAAGGGGCTCCGCCCCGCCGTCATCCAGACGGACACGTTCCGTCCCGGCGCGTACGACCAGGCCGAACAGATGTGCGAGCGCGCGGAGGTCGAATTCTACGGCGACCCCGACGAGTCCGATCCGGTCAGGATCGCTCGCGACGGCCTCGAAGCCACCGAGGAGGCCGACGTCCACATCGTCGATACCGCCGGTCGCCACGCGCTGGAAGAGGACCTGATCGCGGAGATCGAAGCGATCGAGGACGTCGTCGAACCGGACCGGTCGCTTCTGGTACTGGACGCCGCGATCGGGCAGGGAGCGAAGGATCAGGCCCGCGAGTTCGACGCCGCGATCGGCATCGGGGGCGTCGTCGTCACCAAACTCGACGGGACGGCGAAAGGCGGCGGAGCGCTGACCGCCGTCAACGAGACCGGCTCCTCGATCGCCTTCCTCGGGACGGGCGAGACCGTTCAGGACATCGAGCGCTTCGAGCCCAACGGCTTCATCTCCCGACTTCTGGGGATGGGCGATCTCAAACAGCTCTCAGAGCGCGTCGAACGCGCGATGGCTGAGACCCAGGAGGAAGACGACGACTGGGAACCCGAGGACATTATGCAGGGGTCGTTCACCCTCAAGGATATGCAGAAGCAGATGGAGGCGATGAACCGGATGGGGCCGCTCGATCAGGTGATGGATATGATTCCGGGACTCGGTGGCGGTTTCAAAGACGAACTCCCTGACGACGCGATGGACGTCACCCAAGACCGGATGCGCGCCTTCGACGTGATTATGGGCTCGATGACTGACGACGAACTGGAGAATCCCCGCTCGGTCGGGGCGTCCCGCGTCCGCCGCATCGCCCGCGGTTCCGGCAAGGACGAGGAGACCGTCCAGGAACTCCTACAGCAGCACAAAATGATGGAACAGACCATCCAGCAGTTCCAGGGGATGGGCGATGGCGATATGCAGCGGATGATGAAGAAACTCCAGAACCAGGGCGGCGGTGGCGGCGGTATGGGCGGTCTCGGCGGCGGTGGCGGCCTCGGCCCGTTCGGTTGACGGGGCCTCCATCTGCGGTCGGCCACGACACGTCCGATTTTTCACCCCCGCCTCCGTCGGCAGTCGTATGACTGTCCGGGACGTGGCTCGCGACGCTTACCGCGAGGCCCTCCCAGCGCTCGCCGCGAGCCTCGTCGGCGGCCTCTTCGCGGGCGTCGTGCTCAGCGGTATGCGAGCGGAACTCCGCGCGGTGCCCGGGCTTCTCGTTCTCGTCCCAGCGTTGCTGGCGACCCGGGGCAACGTCTACGGCTCGCTCGGCGCACGGATCTCGACCGCCCTGCACCAGGGGCTGATCGAACCCCGAGTCCGCGGCGGCGACGAGCGTCTCCGTGCGGCGGTGTCGGCGGCGCTCGCAAACGGACTGCTCGTCTCCACGTTCGCGGCTGTCGCGGCGTTCTCGATCCTCACGGTTCTCGGTGACTCCACCGCGCCGCTTCCGGTCCTCGTTGCGACCGCGATGCTCTCCGGCCTGTTCTCCGGCGTTGCCCTCGCCGGGGTTGTCGTCACCGCCGTGTTCGCCGGCTATCGTCGGGGGCGCGACCCCGACACCCTCGTGGGGCCGCTCGTGACGACGACGGGCGACCTTTTCGGGATGCTGTTTCTTCTCGTGGCTGTCAGACTCGTCCTGTTCGTCGTCGGGGTGATCTGAGTGGCGACCGACTGGACCCTCCGGGCGATCACGCGCGCGATGCTCCCCGTGCTCCTCGTGCTGACGATCGTCGAAATCGGGAGCGGACTGGTTCTCGGGAGTTTCGAGGCGGAACTGCTCCGGTACCCGACCCTGCTCGCGCTCGTGCCGGTCACGATCGGCACGGCCGGCAATCTGGGGAGCATCCTGGCCGCACGGCTCTCGACGGCGTTTCACCTCGGGACGCTCTCGTTCGACCCGCGCGACGAGAACCTCGTGGGCAACGCGGTCGCGACGCTCGGACTCGCGGTCTCGATCTTCCCCGTCGTCGGCGCAGGCGCCTGGGGACTCACCGCGATCGTGAGCGGGGTCCGACTGGCTCCGGGCACGGTCGTCGCCATCTCGCTCGTCTCGGGCATCGCGCTGGCGGTGTTGGCGATCACGGTGACTGTGGCGGTGACGTACGTCGCCTACCAGTTTCAACTCGACCCGGACGACGTGGTGATTCCGGTCGTCACCAACACCTGTGACGTGCTGGGCGTCGTCGTACTCTTCGCCACCGTCCAGTTGCTCGTATAACCGAGGGCGACCGCGCGACGGCCCGTCGCGAACCGGTGAACCGACGCCGATTAGTCGGCCGGGCACCGATATGCGGGTGTGCAACTGGGAGCGCTCGTCCACACGGTCTGGCCGGTCCTCGTCGAGGTAGCGCCGCGAGTGGTCCGCATCGCGATGTTCATCGGTGTGGGCGTCTTCCTGGCGAACGTTGCCGTCGGCTTCGGCTTGGTCGAAAAGATCGCGGCCTTCTCGAAGTACCTCACTCGCCCGGCGAACCTCCCGGACGAGGTCGGGACCGCAATCGTCACGACTGCGGCCTCGACAACGGCAGGGTACGGGATGCTCGCGGACTTCCGCGAGTCAGAGCGATTGACTGACGCCGAGACGCTGATCGCCGTCACGATGAACACGTTCTTCGGCTTCGTCCAGCACATTTTCACCTTCTACGCGCCGGTGTTGATCCCCATCCTGGGGCTCGAAGTCGGCCTGCTCTACGTCGGCGCGCGCGCCGCGATTGCGCTCGGCATCACCATCACGGGTGTCTTCGCCGGTGCCGTGTTGCTCTCCCGGGGATCGGCGACCGATCGATCCGAAACGGCGGCCGTCGACGGCGGCGTCGAGGCGACCGATGGCGGAGCGGAACGCTCGCCCACGCCGCCCGACAGCGACGACGACTCGCCTGCGGCGATCGTCCGTACCGCTGCCGAGAAGACGTGGCCGAAACTCACGCGGATCATCCCGCGGCTCGCGATCATCTACGTGGCGGTGACGCTTCTGGTCCGGACGCAGGACCTCCGCGCGATCACGGGCGTCGCGGAACCCCTGACGACGCTGCTCGGCCTCCCGGGGGCGTCGCTGCCGGTCGTGGCCGTGTTCGCGTTCGACACCACCGCCGGCGCGGCCACCATTGCGCCGATGATCGGGCCGACGTTCACGCCGCGGACGGCGGTGGCGACGATGCTCCTCGGCGGGATCATCTCCTTTGCGGTGTCGACGTTCAAGCGCTCGATCCCGTTCCAGTACGGCATCTGGGGACCGACCTTCGGCTCGAAGGTGATCGCGGTGAACACGGCGCTGAAAGTCGTCTTCATTACCGCGGCACTGGCCGTGTTGCTCGTGCCCGTCTGAGCGCGATGGATCGAGCGCGTCGATGCGCAGCCGGGATCGTTATCGAGAGCCGTCGAGCCTCACGCAGAATCGTCGAAATCGACCGGCTTTCCGTCTTCCGTCGGCGGCGCAACATAGTCGATGTAGGACTCCACGTCGGGTTCGTGGACGGTGACGTGGATCTCGATGTCACCGAGTTCGTCGGGGTTCCCGACGGCGAAGTTGATCGTACTCTTGAACGCCGCCTGTTTCTTCAGCGCGAACGAGAAGCCGTCGGTGTCGGCGTGCTTGCCGAACTCGCGGCGCGCGGTGTCGAGGATCTCCTGTTCGTGCAGTCGCTCGGAGAACCGCTCGAGCGAGTGCGTCGTCCCGACGAGCGCAGCCTCCCGGCGTTCGAACTCGACGTTCGGGAAGAGGTTGCGGACGGCGTCCTCGACGCGGGCGGTAACTTCGGTGTCGCGAACCGGTGCGACGACACGGGCGTCGATGCGGTAGATCACGCTGAATCACCCGCCTTCGAGCCGAGCGCGTGGTCGTCCCCGGCGTCCACTGTCTCGGTCGCGACGTCGACGTGTTCGTCCCCCGCGACGTCCGCAAGCTCGCCGTCCAGAATCGCCCGGATGCGGTCGCGGAACGCTGCCAGCGTGTCGGTGTTTCGCACGACCACGTCCGCGCGGTCCATCACTTCGCCCATCCCGAAGCCGAGTTCGCGTTTCTCGCGGTCGCGGAGCGCCTCACGGTCGAGATCGGAGTCGTCGCGGGCGCGACCGAGGAGGCGCTCGGCCCGGATCTCGAACGGCGCTTCGATGCTCACGAGCAGGAAGTTCTCGTCGAACACCTCGCGGAAACGATCGAGTTCGACGTCCGAGCGGAGGCCGTCGACGAGGACCGAGTCGGTATCCTGCAGTTCGGATTCGATCAACGGAAGCGAGCGCTCAGCAATCGCCGCGGGACCGTTCTCTTCGCGGAGCGTTCGCGCCATCTCGCCGTGGTGTTCGGCAGGATCGAAACCCCGCTCGCGACAGGCCTTGCGGATCACGTCGCCCATCGTAACGACCGGAACGTCGGCCTCCCGGGCGACAGCGGCGGCTTCGCCCTTGCCGCTCCCGGGCAGTCCGACGGTGCCGATGACCTTCATTACGCGCCAATTCACGACACCCGACCTTACGCGTTCCGCTCGCCCGCAACGACGCCAACCCACATCCCTTTTTACCGACCACGGACTCCCACGTTATGAGGGCGCGTAGCTCAGTCGGACAGAGCGTCGGACTTCTAATCCGATGGTCGCGGGTTCGAATCCCGTCGCGCGTCTCGGGCCTCTGGTAACTGTGTTTGTGTAATCATCCCACTCGCTGGCACTCGTGGGAGTCCCGTCGCGCGTCTCGGGCCTCTGGTAACTGTGTTTGTGTAATCATCCCACTCGCTGGCACTCGTGGGAGTCCCGTCGCGCGTCTCGGGCCTCTGGTAACTTCGGTCTCCTCATTACCCACTCGCTTCCGTCCGTGAGAGTCCCGTTGCATCTGCCTGGCCTTCGGCAAGTTCACTCACGCGATGACCCTGCACTTGCCCTCGTCTGTGGTATCGGCAATTTCGTTCGTTTGCTAATCTCCCATCGGTCAGCGTGCACAGGAGTCCTGCTCGCAGGACGCGCAGACGACCCACAGAACGGCAAACGTTCAAATGGCCACTCTCAGTATGGGTCGCGTATGAACTCAGAGAAGTCGGTACCAGCCCTCGTCGACTCCCTCTCGCGTGCGGAGAAGGTCCGACTCGTGCACGGAGCGACGGATCCCGAGGGGGAGGCGACCGGGTTCGTCCCCGGCGTCGACCGGGTCGGCATCCCGCCCTTACGACTCGTCGACGGCCCGCTCGGCATTCGAACGAACACCCGCACGGCGACCGCGTTCCCGGCCTCGATCGCGCTCGCGGCCTCGTTCGACACGGCTCTCGCGGAGGCGTTCGGTGCGGCACTCGGTCGCGAGGCAACGGCGCACGGTCAGGACGTGGTGCTCGCGCCCGGCACGAATCTGCTCCGCGTCCCACGGGGTGGGCGGAACTTCGAGTACTTCTCCGAAGACCCGGTTCTCGCCAGCGACGTGGCGGCCGCCGTCGTCGATGGGATCCAGTCCGTCGGAGTGATCGCGACCGTGAAACACTTCGTGGCGAACAACCAGGAGACCGACCGATGTGCAGTGAGCGCAGCGGTCGAGGAACGGACGCTCCGAGAACTCTATCTCCGGCCGTTTCGCGCGGCCGTCGATGCCGGCGTTGGATCGGTGATGGCGGCGTACAACGGGGTCAACGGGACCCCGATGGTGGAGCACCGCCGACTGTTGACGGAGGTTCTCAAGCGGGAGTGGGGCTTCTCGGGGTTCGTTATGTCCGACTGGCACGCCATCGACCAGACCGTAGAGTCGGCCACTGCGGGAGTCGACCTGGAGATGCCGGGCGTTTCGGCCAGTGAGGCGTTCGACGAAGGACTCCCCGAGTCGTTCGACCTCCCGGAAGGGTTCCCAGACATCACCAGCGCCGGTTCGTTCGGCGATCCGCTCGCTGCGGCCGTCGACGCCGGGACGGTCGAGGAGGCTCGACTCGACGATATGGTGCGTCGGATCCTGACGCAGATGGACCGGTTCGACCTGCTCGACGGCGGAGACGACCGTGGTCAGCACGGGCGGGACGTGCAAGGTGGACAGGACGGGACCGTGACGCACGACGACCTGGCCGAGCGTCTCGCCGTCCGTGGGACCGTACTGCTCGAAAACGATGGGGTCTTACCGGTCACCGACGAGGCCCCCCTCGCCGTGATCGGCCCGAACGTCACTGTCGCGAAACTCGGCGGCGGCGGATCCTCCGAGACGACACCCAGACAGCAGACGAGTCCCGCCGAGGGCATCACCGCGCGTGCCACAGGCGAAGTGTCGATCGCCCACGGAATCGACCCTATCGAGGAGGTATCGCTCTTCGATGACCTCCCGTTCGGAGGCGACGACGATGGGAGTGTGACAGACGACGGAACCCGAGAGAACGCGACCGAGCGCGAGGCCGACACCCACCCGGATCCGACGCCGCGGCTCGAACACGCCCGCGAGGCAGCCTCGAAAGCCGACGTTGCGGTCGTGTTCGTTCAGGACGTGACAACCGAAGGGAGCGACCGTGGCGACCTGACGTTGCCGGGCGAACAGGATGCACTCGTCTCGGTCGTCGCAGACGCTGCCGACGAGGCGGTCGTCGTAGTCAACTCGGGCGGCCCCGTGGCGATGCCGTGGCGGGAGTCGGTCGACGCGATCGTCGAGGCGTGGTATCCGGGACAGGCTGACGGTGACGCGATCGCCGCGGTGCTGTTCGGCGACGTCGACCCGTCCGGACGGCTCCCGGTTTCCTTCGCGGCAGCGGATCAGTTCCCGACGGCCGATCGACGCCGCTTCCCGGGTACCGACGGGGAGGCCCGGTACGACGAGGGGCTCTTGATCGGATATCGCCACTTCGATGCGGTCGACACGACGCCGAGCTATCCGTTCGGCCACGGCGAGTCATACGCCGCGTTTCGGTACGGTCAAGCGAGTACAGTGGACGAGGCGTCGGTGGCAGTGACCGTCGAGAACGTCTCAGACCGTCGCGGGCGAGAGGTCGTCCAAGCGTACGTCACACCGCCCGCGCACGTGGCGGCGGAGCGCCCACCGCGCGAGTTGGCCGGGTTCGAGACCGTCGAACTCGCCGGGGGCGAGTCCCGCCGCGTTCGGATCCCGCTTGATGAGTTGGCCGTCGGCCGCTACGATCCGCACGACGGCTGGTGCGTCGACGCCGGCGAGTACGTCGTTGAGATCGGTCGCTCCGCTGGCGACGTCCGAACACAGACGACGATCGAACGCGGCGACAAATCCATCTGACGCCGCGCTCTCGTCGCGCTTCCGAAGCGTTTAATCGAATTCCGCCGCCTTTCCCATCCGATATGGCGAAAGTCAGCATCGTCGGTGCCGCCGGGACGGTCGGCGCCGCCGCCGGGTACAATCTCGCGCTCCGTGACGTGGTAGACGAACTCGTTTTCGTCGACATCCCAGACAAGGAGAACGAGACGGTCGGACAGGCCGCAGACACGAATCACGGGGTCGCCTACGACTCGAACACCGAGGTCGTCCAGGGCACCTACGAGGACACCGCGGGGTCGGATGTCGTCGTCATCACCGCTGGGATCCCCCGGCAACCCGGCCAGACCCGGACTGACCTCGCGGGCGACAACGCCCCCATTATGGCCGACATCGGGTCCTCGCTCGCCGAATACAACGACGACTTCGTCTCGGTGACGACCTCGAACCCCGTCGATCTGCTGAACCGCCACCTCTATGAGTCCGGCGACCGCGGCCGGCACAAGGTGATCGGCTTCGGCGGCCGACTGGACTCCGCGCGGTTCCGCTACGTCCTCAGCCAGCGCTTCGATGTCCCCGTACGGAACGTGGAGGCGACGATCCTCGGTGAACACGGCGACGCGCAGGTCCCGGTCTTCTCGAAGGTGCGCGTCGACGGCGCGGATCCCGCGTTCTCCGCCGACGAGCGCGAGGAGATTCTCGGCGATCTCCAGGAGTCCGCGATGGACGTCATCGAACGGAAGGGAGCGACCCAGTGGGGCCCGGCGACCGGCGTCGCTCACACGGTCGAGGCCGTCCTCCACGACACCGGCGAGGTGCTCCCCGGTTCGATTGTCCTCGACGGGGAGTACGGCTACGAGGACACTGCCTTCGGCGTACCGGTGAAACTCGGGTCTGACGGCGTCGAGGAGGTCGTCGAATGGGATCTCGACGACTACGAGGTGGAACTGATGGACGACGCGGCCGAGAAACTCGCCGACCAGTACGACGAAATCGCGTGAGCGTGGGGTCGCTTCGGTCCGGCCGTCTCACTCAGTCACGACGGATGCGACCGACGGGATCGCGTCGACGGTACCGAGTGCAATGCCGTAGGCCGCCAGCGCGTGTGCTCGCGGCCAGGTATCCAGGATGTCCGTCTCTGTGAGGTAGCCGTCTCCCTTCGAGAAGTAGTACGCCGCCGCCCGGAGGAGCCACTGCTCGAAGGCGTTACCCGTCGCTGCGATCCGATAGACTCCGTCGACGGCGCGACGTTTCACATCGAGGAGTAGCGACCCCGGAACCGACGAGCGGCCGCGGAGGCGCTCGATAGCTTCTTTCCCAGTTGGGAACCCCCGGAACGCGGCGAGCGCGGTCGCGAGCGTAGTCGTCTCCAGGCCGGCCAGACCGTCCTGCCGGGCCCACCGCGCGTCGTCGAGGGATCTCTCACCCGGTGCAAGAGTGATCAGTCGATTCCAGGCGGTGGCCCGTGGCGTCTCCTCGGACACACGTCGACCGTCGTACCACCCCTCGTCGTGAGAGACGTCCTCCACTCGCGACCGGTACGTCTCGCGAGCAGATGCGAGATCGACCTGCACCGGCACTGATTGTCGCGCTTGGAAGGTCCGGTAAAACTGGCGAGCGTCGTCGAGGTGGCGGACCGAGCGCTCGTGGTCAGCGACCGCCCGGGCTATCGCCCGTTCGCGGATGCGGGTCGGTTTCTTGTCCAGTTCGGATCGGTCGATACGCGCGTTCTTTCCGGCGATCATCGCAATATGGAGTCGCGACTCGATCAGGTCGATCCAGACCATCGCCTCGGCGGGCGCATCGGCCCGGTAACTGAGCGCGGACCGGAGGTCTTCGAGACCAGAGGCCGCTCCCGTCTGTGCCGGGTTGTCGGAACCGATCGAGACGTTCGGGAGGGTCGCGGCTGCGGCTCCGAGCGCCCGGGCAACGTATTTGACGTGGTACCGTGCCTCGCTAATCGTATCGAACGACGGTGGGTGCGACTCCTGGAGAAACTTTTCGGCGTCGGCGACGCTCCCTTGGACACCGAAGAAACGCTCGTCGTCCAGGGCCCCGGCTGCACGGGCCTCTTTAACGATCGGCTTTGCTCGGGTCGTGAGTTCGCGGAGGTGCTCGATCGCCGAGTTCCGGTGTTCGGGGCTGATGAGCGCGATATCTTGGGAAGATACGCCGTCCGGGTACGGGATAGCAGCGGGGCCACTTGCGGCAACGGCCCCGACGCTGAGGAGCCCGGCGACGCCCACGGCGCCCCCGGCCCGGAGGAGAGAACGGCGGGAGATGGAGGGACCAGTCACGGATGCGTGTTCGACGATGAGTCAAATACGTCTTGTCCTCCTGCACCGATGGCCGTTTCGAGTCTACGCCCGCGCCGGTTGCAGATCGGAGACGTACGAGGCCAGATCAGTCGTCGTGACCATCCCGATGACGGCACCCTCCTCGTCGACGACGGGGACGTGGTGGATCCCGTGTTCGATCATCGACTCGGCGACCTGTGCGATCGGGATCTGGGCCGTCGTCGTCACGGCGGTATCGGACATATGCTCCGAGACCGGCGTCCGGTCTTTCGGCTGCCGCTCGGCAACGATCTGCACGAAGTCAGTGTTCGTGAGTATCCCGACGAGGTGGCCGTCGTCGACCACGACGACCGATCCGATCTCCTCTTCGAGCAGCTTTTCCGCGGCGTCTTCGACCAGCGTGTCCGGGGTCACAGTCTGTACCGGCGAGGACATCACGCGTGCAACGAAAATATCGTCCATACCATCACATACCTGATTAACGACTATTAAGAATTCTGTAGCCGGTGAATCCGGTGGGGTCTCTCGATCGGTACGAGTACTTATATCCGATCACGGGACCAGCACCGCTGTGATGTAACCGACGCCCCGCGCCGGGTTGCGGTTGTTCGGCACGCCGGCGCGGGATGCAACTCGGGGACTCGGTGCCGACTGTTCGCCCGCACTGTGCGACTGCTCACGACCGTGCATATGGCTCTTGTGGCCCCTCACAACCGCTCCCGGATCGTCTCCGCCGTCTGTTCGCCGACGCCCGGCACGTCGGTCAGGTCCGCGGTGGAGGCCGCACGGACGTTCTCGACGCTCCCGAACCGCCTGAGCAACGCCTCCCGCGTCTGTTCGCCGACGCCCGGCACGTCTTCGAGCACCGTGCTCACCTCGTCGCGGAGCGTCTGGTGATACTGGACGGCAAAGCGGTGCGCCTCGTCGCGGACACGCTGAAGCACGTGGAGTCCTGGGTGGTCGTCGTCCCAGTCGTGGACGCCGTCGGGCGTGACGACCAGTTCCTGCTCCTTTGCGAGCGCGACTGCCGCCACGTCCCACCCAGTCTCGGCGAGCGCGTCGGTCGCCGCTCCGAGTTGTCCCTGGCCGCCGTCGATCAGCAACAGGTCCGGATCGGGGCGGTCGTCGCGACCGTCGATCGCCCGTTCGGCCCGCCAACGAACGAGTTCGCGCATCCGCGCGTAGTCGTCGTTGCCGTCGGCGAGTCGCTTCCGGCGGTACGCCGACTTCTCCGCGGCGCCGTCGACGAAGCAAACGTTGCTGCCGACGACAGCCTTCCCCTGCGCGTGGCTCACGTCGAAGCCCTCGATTCTGGAGACCGAATCCACCCCCAGCCCGTCGGCGAGCGTCCCCAACTCGTCGCCGCGGTCAGGGCCGCTTCGGGCGTTCTTGAGCGCGAGGTCGATGAGTTTCGCCTCTCGACCCGCTCCGGGAACGCGAACGTCGACGCCCTCGGCGTTCAGCCACGCTGTCACGTCCGCGTCGTCGGGACGCTCCGAGCAGAGAACCGCGTCAGGGAGATCGCGCTCGGCGTAGAACTGGGTGAGAAACGCCGTGAGGACGGCCGCAGAGCGCTCGCCACCGTCAGGCGCGTCGAGGCGGTGCCGCGAGCGGTCGACCAACTGTCCACGCTCGCTGTGCAGTCTGGCGACGGTCGCAGTGTCGCCCTCGACGGCCACTCCGAGCACGTCGACGGCGCGCTCGTCGGACTGCGTTGCGACCGCTTCCTCGCCCTCGCCGTGGAACGACTCCACCGCGTCGAGTCGGTCCCGTAGGTTCGCCGCCCGCTCGAACTCCTGCGCCTCGGCAGCGGCCGCCATCTCGCGTCGAAGTGGGTCCGCCAGGACGCCCGTCTCGCCCTCAAAGAACCGGACTACCGATTCGACGTCGTTCCCGTAAGCCTCGATGTCGATCTCGCCGGTACACGGGGCGCTGCAGAGCCCCACCTCGTAGTCGAGACAGGGCCGGTCGCGGCCGGCGTACTTGTGATCCGAGCAGCCGCGGAGTCCGTACGTCTCTCTGAGCGCTTTCACAGCGGTCTCGACCCGCCCTTTGTCGGTGAACGGCCCGAACACCGTCGCTCCGGGTTCGGGGTCCCGCGTCACCTCGATCCGGGGAACGGCGTGGTCCGTGAGTTGGACCAGCGGATAGGACTTGTCGTCCTTCAGTCGGACGTTGTATCGGGGCTGGTGACGCTTGATCAGGTTCGCTTCGAGCAGCAGCGCCTGCGTCTCGGTGTCGGTGACGGCGACGTCGATCGACCGTGCGCGTTCGACCATTTGGCGGATCCGCTCGCCGCGGGGATCGGCGTACGACCGCACGCGGTCGCGGAGGTCGACGGCCTTGCCGACGTAGAGGACGTCCTCACCGTCGAGAAACTGATAGACGCCCGGACCGGTTGGCAACTCCGCGGCTCGATCGCGGAGGTCGCTGCGCTCCATCGCTCCAGCGTAGCGGCGCGAACGGCTTGAGCGTGACGCGACGGCCCGGACGATAGCGCTCCCGTCGCTGACTGCGCGAGACGGCAGGTACAAACCACGCCTCGACGATCATCTGGTATGGACGAAGACGAGAGCGGAAGCCACGGCGACTCCGTCCGCTGCTGGCTCGTCGAACGGACGTACACGGACCGCGGCCTGGTGGATATGGTGTACGCGACGCCCGACGGCACTGCCGTCCGGCGGAAGCAGGTCTCGACGACGATTATGCGCCAGCGCGGCACCGAAGCGACGGCCGCCGTAACAGTCGATGCCGACGACCTCGAACCGGTCGACGACCAGGATACGCGCGAGCGGTACGCGACGGAGGCCGAGCGGATGCGCGGACAGTACGCTCCCGATGACGAGGTCTGACTCGTGGTCGCCCCGAATCACCACCGTACGGCGGCAGACCGATTTCAGACCTGATTTTCGCACCAAACGCTTTAAGCGCGAACCTGCCAACCGTCGCCTATGGCTGCTATCGAACTCGACGGGGTGACGAAACGGTTCGAGGATGTCACCGCCGTCTCGGACCTCTCGCTGACGGTCGAAGACGGAGAGGTCTTCGGCTTTCTCGGCCCCAACGGCGCGGGGAAGTCGACCACGATCAATCTCCTCCTCGACTTCGTCCGCCCGACGACGGGCACCGTGACGGTCCTCGGACACGACTCCCGAGCGGAGAGTGTCCCGGTCCGCGAGCGGACCGGCGTCCTTCCGGAAGGATTCGACGTGTACGACCGGCTGACGGGTCGCGCGCACGTCGAATTTGCTATCGACTCGAAGGAGGCCGACGCGGACCCCGACGAGGTTCTCTCTCGCGTCGGGCTCGACGAGGCCGCCGACCGGCAGGCCGGCGGCTACTCGAAAGGGATGCGCCAGCGCCTCGCGCTCGCGATGGCGCTGATCGGCGACCCCGACCTGCTGATCCTCGACGAGCCCTCCTCGGGCCTCGATCCGGCCGGCGCGAAGGAGATGCGCGAGATCGTCCTCACGGAGGCGGAACGCGGCACGACCGTGTTCTTTTCGAGTCACATCCTCGAACAGGTTGAGGCCGTCTGCGACCGCGTCGGCATTCTCCGCGATGGCGAACTGGTCGCGGTCGACTCCATCGCGGGACTCCGCGAGGCGTCGGACGCGGATGCCACACTCAGCGTCGCCGTCGGCGATCCCGTCGACGACGACGTGCTTGCATCGATTCGTGCGCTCAACGGGGTCCAACACGTTGAGCGCGAGAGCGACGGCGGCCTCCGAGTCGGCTGCGACAGCGATGCAAAGACCGGCGTCGTGACCGCGCTGGAGGACCAGGGCATCACCGTCACGGACTTCACGACCGAGGAGGCGTCACTCGAAGATCTGTTCCTCGCGTACACCGAGGGCGAGCGTGACGCACCGACAGCCCCCGACGCGTCGGCTGTCCCGGACGCGGTCGCCGCCGACGGCAACGCCCCCGTAGACGATTCCGAGACCGATGAATCGGATGAAAAAGAGTCCGATACGGGTGTGCCGGACGCCGGTGCCGGGGCCGTCGAAGAGGAGGTACAGCGATGAGTTGGCAGGCCGTCGCCCGCAAGGAGTTCCGCGACGCGATCCGCTCGCGGTGGCTGCACGGCTCGACGCTGTTCTTCGCGCTCTTTCTCGGCGGCGCCTCCGCGCTGTTCTTCGGCGTCCTACTCGGCCCTGAGAGCCGGCAGGTGTCGAACCTCTTCGGCTTCTTCGCGAGCCTTGGAGTGTTCAGTTTCTCTTTCCCCGGCCTGCTCGCACTTGTCCTCGGGTTCATCGCGCTCTCGACGTCATACGGGTCCATCACCGAAGAGCGCGAGACCGGCTCGGTGAAACTCCTCCTGTCGCTGCCGAACTCGCGGCTCGACGTGATGATCGGCAAACTGCTCGGCCGCTCGGCCGTCGTGGTCGCCGCGCTGCTTGTCGGCTTCCTCGTGACGTTCATCGTTCTCCTCGCGACCGGATCGCGTCTGGAACTCGGCTCGTTCGTTCCCCAGGCCGCACTCACGGCGCTTCTGGGCGCCGCGTTCGTCTCCGTTGGCCTCAGTCTCTCGGCGCTCGCGGACTCGAACCGGGAGGCCACCCTGGCCACGATGGGGCTGTATCTGGTCTTTGCGGTCCTCTGGGGCTCGATCGCCGAGGGGATCCCGAAGCTCCTGAACTACGCCGGTACGCAAGTCGGGATGAGTCTCGCCCAGGTCACCAGGGTGAAGATCGGCGTCTTCCTGAAGTATCTGAATCCGCTGAAGACGTACGAAACGCTGGCGGCACAACTGTACTACGGGTCAACCCAGGCGCGACTCGTCAGCACCACCTTCGGCGAACGAACGATCATCGCGCCCGTTCTGGAGGGTTCGCTCCCGTTTTATTTCACGGGATGGTTCCTCCTGCTCGTCCTCATAGCGTGGATCGTGATCCCCGCGGCGGTCGGCTACTGGTCGTTCGAACGAACCGACATCTGATCGCCGGCGGTCACGTCGTCTCGGGATTCCGACGCCAACTCCCGAGCCACGCGAGCGCTGACGCGAGCGCAACGATCCCGCCTGCGACTCCACCGACGCCGAAAAGCAGACCGTCCTGGTAGCCGGCGGTCAGATAGCCGGTGTCGGCGAGCACGACGAGACCGATCCCGAGCAGGAACGCGATTCCCAGCAGCAGTCGACGGATCGACCGGAGCAGTGCAGTCGTCTCGGCGGTGGCGGATGGCACAGGTTCGCTTCGTCGACCCGGCGTATGAATCCCCCTCCGTCACGGCCTGAACTCCTGACTCTGCGGGCGCGTCACTCCGCGGGCGGGTACTCGATGCCGTTCTCCGCCAGGAGGTCGGCGAACGCCTCCTCGTCGAGCGTCGGTACGCCGTTGGCGTCGGCGTCGTCGCGCTTCGATCGGCCCGGGTTCTCGCCGACGACCAGGTAGTCCGTGTTTCCCGAGACGCTTCCCGTCGCGCTCGCGCCGTGGCGCTCGACGAGTGTCCGGGCGGCGTCGCGGGTGACCGAGAGTGACCCGGTGAAGACGAACGTCAGCCCGTCGAACACGCCGCTCCTCTCGTCGGTGTCGACGGGCTCCGGTTCGACGCCGAGTTCGCGGAGTTCGTCGACGACCGCGCGGTTGCCCTCGTTTGCGAAGAACTCCGCGACGTGCGTCGCAACTGTCGGCCCCACGTCGTCGACGGCTTCCAGTTCGTCCGCGTTCGCGTCCATCACCGCGTCGAGCGTCCCGAACGCCCGGGCGAGATTCCCCGCGGTGTGCTCCCCGATCTCGGGGATTCCGAGCGCGACGAGGAAGTCAGCGAGGGGCGGCGACGTAGTCGCGCTGACGGCGTCGATGAGGTTCTGTGCGCTCGTCTCGCCCCAGCCCTCGAGGGCGGCGAGTTCGTCGCGGTCGAGCCGATAGAGGTCCGAAAGCGACGACACGAGACCGGCGTCGACCAGCTGTTCGACCCGCTCCTCGCCGAGGCCGTCGATGTCGAGCGCCTGTCGGCTCCCGTAGTGGACGATGGCGCGGACGAGTTGCGCATCACAGGTGAGGCCGCCGGTGCAGAACGCCAGCGGGCCGTCGCGTTCGACGGGGCTGTCGCAGACGGGACAGGTCTCCGGGAAGTCGATCGTGCTGTCCGCTCGCTTCTCGGTAACCTCGGCGACCTCCGGAATGACGTCGCCCGCGCGACGGACTCGGACCTCGTCGCCGACGCCGACGCCGAGGCGCTCGATCTCTTCGGGGTTGTGGAGCGACGCCCGAGAGACGGTGACGCCGCCGACGTCGACCGGATCGAGAAGCGCGACTGGGGTGAGCCGACCGGTCCGACCGACCTGGACGACGACGTCGGTGACGCGGGTGATCTCCGCCCGCGCCGGGAACTTGTAGGCGAACGCCCAGCGGACCGCACGGCTCGTCGCGCCCAACTGCTCGCGGGCGTCGCGGGCGTCGACCTTGATCACGGTCCCGTCGATCTCGTAATTCAGCCCCTCTCTGTCGGCGAGGAGGTCGTCGCGGTACGCGATCGCCCCCTCAATCGAACTGACGACGTCGACGCGCTCGTTCACGTGGAGGCCCCACGCCCGCAATCGGTCGAGCGTCTCGTGCTGACTGGCTGGCACTCGGCTGGCGTCGAGCACGTCGTAGAAGAAGCAATCGAGCGGCCGGTCGGCGACGACCGAGGGGTCGAGTTGTCGGAGCGTGCCCGCCGCGGCGTTCCGCGGGTTCGCGAACGGGTCGTCGCCGCGCTCGACGCGCTCGCGGTTGTGCTCGCGGAACGCGTCGCGGGGCATAAACACCTCACCGCGGACGGCGAGGGTCTCCGGGGGGTCCCCGCCGAGTTGGAGGGGAACGGAGCGAATCGTCCGCACCTGTTCGGTGACGACATCGCCGACCTCGCCGTCCCCGCGGGTCGCCGCGCGGACGAACGCCCCGTCTTCGTAGACGATTTCCACGGAGAGTCCGTCGAACTTCGGCTCGCAGACGTACTCGACGTCGCCGACTTCCTCGCGGACGCGGCGATCGAACTCCCTGAGTTCGTCGGGGTCGGTCGACTGCTCGATTGAGAGCATCGGCGCGACGTGCGCCACGGTATCGAGTTCGTCCAGCGGCTGGCCGCCGACGCGCCGGGTGGGACTCGCCTCCCGGTCGAGATCGAACACCTCCTCCAGCTCCCGGAGGCGCTCGAACAGGGCGTCGTACGTCCGGTCGGCGATCAGGGGGTCAGCCTGCACGTAGTAGCGATGATCGTGCTCGCGGATCGCCTCCCGGAGCGCCACTGCCTGCGATTCGGCCGTCTCGCGCGTCAGTTCCTCGACCGGCGCGAAGTCGGTGTCGGGGTCGCGGAGATAGGGGTTGTCGGGGTCGGCGTACGCGAACTCGACCGCGTTGCCGACTGTCGGCTCCGCCGCGACTGCGTCCGGCGCTTCGTCGCTCATCGTGGTTCGAAGAGAGACCGGCGCGGAGTTAGATGCTTCGTCGGCGTTACGCGCCGGGGGAGGAGCCACGCGTCGGAGTGCGAACCACGCGTTTGGCGGGAGTCACGCGCCGAGACGAGAACCACGCGTCGTGGACCACGACAAGCGCGAGGGGGGATACACGCACGCGGATGGATTCACGAATACGAGTCCGAAATTTCAGGTGAAGCGCCCGGCGAGCGCCCACTGTGCCGGCGGAAACCCGTATCGCTTATCCCGGCGCGCTGCAATCGGCGCGTATGGAAGAGGACTTCCTGCTCCTCAACCCGGGTCCGGTGCCCGTCACCGACGAGGTGTCGGCGGCGATGGACGAGCCGATGGTGTCGCACCGGTCCGCGGCGTTCGAGGCGGTCTACGAGCGAGCACAGGACGGTCTCGACTACATCTTCGAGGAGTCCACTCCCGACGGCACGTCCACCGCGACCGCCGGGGGCGGGACGACGCTCCTCCTCAACGGGACGGCCACGATGGGGATGGAAGCCGCCGTCGCCAACCTCGTTGGGGACGGCGGCCACGTGGTCGCGCTCGTCAACGGGAAGTTCGGCCGGCGGTTCGCTCGCATTGCCGAGCGGTACACGGACGTGACCCGCGTCGAGGTGCCGTGGGGCGAGTCGATCCCGCTCGCTGACGTCAGGGCGGCCATCACCGACGACACCGACGTCGTGACGATGGTCCACAACGAGACCAGTACGGGCCTCCTCAACCCTGCCGCTGCCGTCGGTCGCATCGCGTCCGAGCACGACGCCCGCTTCGTCCTCGACGGCGTCACCTCGATCGGTGGCGACGTCTTCTGCCTGGACGCCTGGAACGTCGACATCGCCGTTACCGACGCCCAGAAGGCGCTGGCGGCTCCCCCGGGCATCAGCGCGATGTACGTCACCGAGGAGGTCGAAGATGCCCTCGACGGCGAGTCCGCGCCGTTCTACGAGGATCTGGACTGGCACCTTCGCAAGGCCGACTCCCACCAGACGCCGTTCACGAGCGCCGTGCCGTTGTTTCGCGCGATGGCAGTCGCCGTCGAGGACATCGTCGAGGAGACGATGGCGGCCCGCATCAAGCGGCACTGGAAGCAGGCCGAAGCCTTCCGCGCCGGCTTCACCGCGATGGGTCTGGAACTCTTCGCCGACGCGCAGGACGTGACTGTCCTCTCGAACACCGTCACCGCAGTCTCACTTCCGGAACCGGTCCGTGGCGACGACGCCGATGCGTTCTTCGACGGCGTCGCCGAGCGGAACGTCAGCATCTCCGGCGGTCAGGCACACCTCGGTGGGACCATCTTCCGCGTGAGCAATATGGGCGGCCTTCCGGACCGCGCGATTCTCCGCGGCGTCCGGACTGTGGGCGAGGCGATGGACGACGCGGGCGTCGACGTCGACGTCGACGCCGGAATCGCGGCCGCACGCAGCGAACTCGACGTGGCCGAACCGGCCTCGGCGGACGACTGAGCGGCCGCGCAGGTCCCTTTCGACTGGAGTCCGAGTCTCATCCTCCGAGCGAACGGTTCAGGGACCGCTCAGTCGTCTGCCGACAGGCTTTTTATCACCGTCGCTGGGTTCCCCCGAACGACCACGTCCTCCGGGACGTCTGTCGTCACGACCGCGCCCGACCCGACGACACTGCCGTCGCCGACGGTGATGCCGGGGTTGAGTACCGCCTGCCCACCGATCCAGACGTTGTCGCCGATAGTGACCGGACTTCCGTGTTCGAGCCCCTCGGCCCGCTTTTTTGGATCCAGCGGGTGGGTCGCAGTGTAGATGTGGACGCCCGGACCGAGGAGGCAGCCATCGCCGATTGTCACTGGGCACACGTCCAGAACGACACAGTCGAAGTTCGCGTAGAACGACTCCCCGAGGTAGATGTTGTCGCCGTAGTCGCAGCGGAACGGCGGTTCGATGCGACATTCCTCCCCGACAGCGCCGAGGAGTTCCTCGAGCAGTTCCCGGCGGCGATCCGTCTCCGTTGCCGCCGTCCGGTTGTACTCATCTGTGAGATCCCGTGTCTCGTTCCGGGCGGCGATCAAGTCGGCGTTGTTGGCGTCGTACAACTCCCCGCGAAGCATCTTCTCGCGCTCGGCATCCATACGCGCTGGCCATCGCGGAACCGGATAGGTTCTTTCGAAGGGAGTACCGGCCGTAATGGATGCAACCGATCCGCACACGCTCCGGCCGTAACCGACGGTTATAAGACCTCAAAAGAATATGCATAATATACATAGTATGGTCGATGGGTTCCACACCCGGAGTCTCCACGCCGGTCAGGAGCCGGACGAGACGACGGGCGCTCGCGCGCCGCCGATCTATCAGACGACCTCCTACGCCTTCGAGGACGCCGACCACGCGGCGGACCTCTACGCGCTGGAGGCCGACGGCGACGTCTATTCGCGGATCTCGAACCCGACGACGCGGATGCTCGAAGAGCGCCTCGCGGCGCTCGCGGGTGGCGTCGCCGCAGTCGCGACCGCCTCCGGGATGGCCGCGCTCGACTCGGCAACCAGCGTTCTCGCGAGCGCGGGCGACAACGTCGTCGCCGCCGCCGATATGTATGGCGGGACCGCGACCTATCTGACTAAGATGGCGACGCGCCGCGGCATCGACGTCCGGGTCGTCGAAACCCTCGATTACGAGGCTTTCGCCGACGAGATCGACGAGGACACCGCGTACGTCCACGTCGAGACGATCGCGAACCCATCGCTCAAGACACCCGACTTCGAGCGCCTCGCGGACGTGGCGCACGCCGCAGCCGCGCCGCTGTTCGTCGACAACACCTTCGCAACGCCCCATCTCTGCCGACCGATCGAACACGGCGCGGACCTCGTCTGGGAGTCGACGACGAAGTGGATCCACGGATCCGGGACGACCGTCGGCGGGATTCTGATCGACGGCGGAACCTTCCCCTGGCAGCACGCCGATTACGACGAACTCTCCGGCGAGAACCCCGCGTTCGGCATCGACTTCGTCGAGCGGTACGGCGAGGCGGCCTTTGCTAACGCGGTCCGCCAGCGCGCGCTCCGGACCCTCGGCAACCAGCAGTCACCGTTCGACGCCTGGCAGACGATCCAGGGACTGGAGACGCTTCCCCTTCGAATGCAGCGACACTGTGAGAACGCTCGCGCCGTCGCCGAGTTCCTGCGCGACCACGACGACGTCGCGTGGGTGTCGTATCCGGGATTTGAGTCGCACCCGACCCACGAGAACGCGACGCGGTATCTGGGTCCCGAGGAGGGCGGAAGCAACGACTACGGCGGGATGGTCACGTTCGGTCTCGACGCCGGCTTCGAGGCGGCCAAGCGGACCTGCGAGGAGACCGATCTCGCGTCCTTCCTGGCGAACATCGGCGACGCGAAGACGCTCGTGATCCACCCCGCCTCGACGACGCACGCCCAGTTGACCGAGGATGAACAGCGCGCTGCGGGCCTCAGTCCCGATATGCTCCGCCTGTCGGTGGGGATCGAGGACACCGACGACGTCATCGCGGATCTCGATCGCGCCATCCGAACGGCGACCGAAAGCGTTTCGCTTGAGCGTACGAACTCGGGGGAAAGCAAATGAAGACAGACAGCGGAACCGTCGAACTCGGGCGGTTCGATTTCGCCTCCGGCGACGAGATCGAGAACCTCGAAGTCGCCTACGAATCGTACGGCGAGTTCGACGGCGGCGGTGTGGAGCCGAGCGCCGCGACCGACCGGACGCCGTCCGCCAGCAACGCAGTCTTGATCTGCCACGCGCTCACCGGCAGTCAGAACGTCGCCGGATACGGTTCGGAGACCACCGGGCAAGCCCGCGCGTGGTGGAACGACATCGTCGGCCCGGGGAAGGCGATCGACACCAACGAATACTACGTCGTCTGCGCGAACGTCCCGGGGTCGTGCTACGGTACGACGGGACCGGCCTCCGAGGACCCCGAGGGCGAGGTGTACGGTCCCGACTTCCCGCCCGTAACCGTCGCCGACTGGACGCGCGCACAGCGCCTCCTCCTCGACGAACTCGGCGTCGGCCGACTTCACGCGGTCGTCGGCGGCAGTGTCGGCGGGATGAACGTCCTCGACTGGGCGAAGCGCTACCCCGACGACGTCCGCTACGTCGTCTCCGTGGCGGCCGCCGCGCGCCTGGACGCTCAGTGTCTCGCGCTCGACGCCATCGCCCGACGCGCGATCACGACTGATCCGGCCTGGAACGGCGGCGAATACTACGACACGGAGGGATCGCCGACGGACGGACTCGCACTCGCGCGGCAGATCGGGCACGTGATGTACCTCTCGAAGTCCTCGATGGAGGGCAAATTCGGGCGCCGCGCCGCCGGCCGCGACGCCCGCCGAGACTCCTTCCCGTCGGATCCGGCGGCGGCCTACTTCCCGTACCGCGACGTGGAGTCGTATCTCGACTACCAGGCCGAGAAGTTCGTCGACCGCTTCGACCCCAACTCCTATCTGTATCTCACCCGCGCGATGGACGACTACGACCTCGCGGAGGGCTACGAGGACGACGCCCGCGCACTCGCCGCCTACGAGGGTGAGGCGCTCTTGCTCTCGTTCACTGGCGACTGGCACTTCACGACCGAGCAGTCCGAAACCGTCGCGAGCGCGTTCCGCGAGAACAATACGCCGGTCGCCCACCACGTGGTCGAATCGGATCACGGCCACGACGCCTTCCTCGTCGAACCGGAGAAGGTCGGCCCGCCGCTCCGGGACTTCCTCGACGCCGGCATCGAGGGACGCGCTGTCCACGACACCGACGCCGGCGAGACGGAGACCAGCAGCGACTTCGCGCCCGTCCACGCCTCGCTGTTCAGCCAATGAGCGTCGGACCCGAACGCACTTTTGAGTCTGCCACCTCCTCGTATCTATGAGCCCCACCGACCTCGTCGCCCGGTTCGTCGGCCTTCTCATCGCCGTCGCTGGCGGCTTCCTCGCGTGGTCCGGCCTGCTCGCGCCCACGACCGGCGCGCCCGATGTCGAACTACTCGCCCGTGGCGACGTCGGCACCGTGGTCGGAATCCTCGGCGTCGCATTCGTCCTCGCGGGTGCTGCCGTGTTCGTCGATCGAGGCCGGCCGATCGTAGTCTCCGTGGGCGGGGTCGCGCTCGTTGTCGCGGTCGGCCTGATCGCCGTCGGCAGTCACACGCCCGTGAACGCGCTCGGGATCGGCACTGTGGCGGCCGCCGCGTTCCTCGCGGGTGCATCAGTCGGCGTGCGGTCGGTCTGAGTGGTATTTGATCCGTACAGCGACGGGTCTACATCGGGACGAATCTACACGGAGAGGGATCCGCACTATACGAGACCCGATTAACAGGCGCTCTGTACGGTTGCTTCTCCGCACGACGGCTCTCTATATCGGCCGCTTTTCACGACGCGGCTTCCCTGTCCGATAGCCGATATGAATTCGGTGACCACCTGATCGGCTGACAGCGTCGCAGATAGCGGCGGAAATTGCACACGTCCCGTCGGTTAGGACACCGCTCCGAGAAGAACGCGGTATGACAGACGACGACAGCGAAAAGCCACTCGGGTTCGGGACGCGAAGCCTCCACGCAGGACAGGAGGTCGACCCGGCCACCGGCGCGCGGGCACAGCCGATCTATCAGACCACCTCGTACGTCTTCGACGACGCCGAAGACGCTGCGGGGCAGTTCGCCTTGGAGAAGGAGGGCTTCATCTACAGTCGCCTGATGAACCCCACAGTCGCGACGCTGCAGGAGCGTCTGGCCTCGCTCGAGGGGGGTATCGGTGCCGCGGCGACCGCCTCCGGGATGGCCGCGCTCGACCTGGCGACGTTCCTCCTCGCGTCCGCCGGCGACAACATTGTCACAGCGTCGTCGCTGTACGGCGGCACCTACACGTACTTCACCCACACCGTCGAACGGCGGGGGATCACGACGAAGTTCGTCGACACCCTCGACTACGAGGCTTACGCGGAGGCCATCAACGAGGACACCGCCTACGTCCATCTCGAGACGATCGGGAACCCGGCGCTCGTGACGCCCGACATCCAGCGGGTCGCCGAGATCGCCCACGATCACGACGTTCCGCTGTTCGTCGACAACACGTTCGCGACGCCGTACCTCTGCCGGCCGATCGAGCACGGCGCGGACCTCGTGTGGGACTCGACGACCAAGTGGATCCACGGTGCGGGGACGACGATCGGTGGGGTCCTCGTCGACGGCGGATCGTTCCCGTGGGCCGAAAACGCCGAGAAGTATCCCGAGATCGGCGCTGCCAACCCGGCGTATCACGGCGTCAACTTCGCCGAACGGTTCGGCGACGCAGCGTTCACCTACGCCGCCATCGCGCGCGGCCTCCGCGACCTCGGCAACGCACAGTCGCCGTTCGACGCGTGGAACACGCTCGAAAAACTCGAATCGCTGCCGATGCGGATGGAACGTCACTGTGAGAACGCGATGGCCGTCGCGGAGTTCCTCGAGGCCCACGACGAGGTCTCCTGGATCAACTACCCCGGCCTGGAAGACCACGAGACCCACGGGGAGGCCTCCGAGTATCTGGACGGAGGCTACGGCGGGATGATCACCTTCGGTCTCGAAGCGGGCTACGACGCCGCCCGCGACACCGTCGACAACGTCGAACTCGCCTCGCTACTCGCCAATGTCGGCGACGCGAAGACGCTCGTGATCCACCCCGCATCGACGACGCACCAGCAGTTGACCGAAAAAGAACAGGCCGCCGCCGGCGTCACCCCAGATATGGTCCGCCTGTCGGTCGGCATCGAAGACGTCGACGACATCATCGCGGACCTCGATCAGGCGCTCGTGTCCGCGACGAACTGAGACACCTCCGGCGCTCGGTGCGTCGCGCTCAATGGTGACGTTTTTTTCCTCGTCCGCTGAACGACGTGTGTGATCGAACCGCTTCTGTTCCTCGGCCTCTTCGTCGCGGTGTTCGTCGGATTCAACATCGGCGGTTCCTCGACCGGCGTCGCATTCGGCCCTGCGGTCGGGAGCGGCCTCGTCTCGAAACTGGGTGCCGCCGCGTTGATGACCGGATTCGCCCTCTTCGGCGCGTGGACGGCCGGCCGCGAGGTGATCGAGACGATGGGAGGCCAGATCGTCCCCCAGAGCCAGTTCTCCCTTGCAGCGAGCGTGGCGGTGCTCTTTTTTGTCGGACTCGCGCTTCTGATCTCGAATACGTTCGGCGTTCCCGCATCGACGTCGATGACGGCCGTCGGCGCGATTGCGGGCCTGGGGATCGCCTCCGGGACCCTGAACGAGGCCGTGATGCTCGAAATCGTCTCGTGGTGGATTGTCGCGCCGGTGATTGCCTTCTGGGTCTGCGCTGTGATCGGCCGGTACGTCTACCCCTATCTCGACGCCAAACTGAAACTCGACCGCTCGCCGGGGCCGATCTTGTTGTTCGATAACGGGGGTGCCGTGCCGCGTCCGCAACTCGGACCGAACACGACGTTGCGGGAACTCGGCAGCGTCGCCCTGGTCGTGCTCATCGCCTGCTATATGGCCTACTCCGCAGGTGCATCGAACGCGGCCAACGCGGTTGCGCCGCTCGTCGGAAACGGCGCGTTGTCGATAGACAACGGGATCTTTCTCGCGGTCGGCGCGATCGGTGTCGGGGCGTTCACTATCGCGCGGCGGACGCTGGACACCGTTGGCAACGATCTCACCGAACTGCCCATCCTCGCGGCACTCGTCGTCGAGACGGTGTCGGCGTCGCTGATAACGATGCTGTCGTATCTCGGAATCCCGGCGAGTCTCGCCGTCTCGGCGACGATGTGTATCGTCGGGTTGGGCTGGGGGCGAGCGACCCGGACGGTGACGTTCGGAGAGGCGCTCGGCGGCGACACCCCGGAGTTCTCTGTCGATGCGCTGACCACCGAAACGGCCGAGGAAGTGCCCGCGATGGGCGAGGAATCCTCCGGCGACCTCGCCGGGACAGACCTGTTCGATCCGGGGACGACTGGCCGGGTGATCTTCTTCTGGATCCTCACCCCCAGTCTGTCTGCCGCGGCCTCGTACGTTCTGTTCGCTGCCGTTCCGCTGTGACGGATGCGATCCCGGTGGACCCGTGTCGACACAAGTGGGAAATAGCTGCTATCGACCCCCTAACTATTGGACGCTGGCGGTATCGGGTTGAACACTGAACAGCAAAGTCTAATTGGGTGGCATCCTAACCTTCAGTTGAGATGCCTACCGTAGAATACCTCAACTACGAAGTGCTGGACGATCACGGCTGGGAGATGGACGACGACGAACTCTTCGACAAGGCCGCCGACGCAGGCCTCGACAACGAGGATTACGGCTCGCTCGAAGTCAACCAGGGCGAATACATTCTCGAAGCCGCAGAGGCGCAGGGCTACGACTGGCCCTTCTCGTGCCGCGCGGGTGCCTGTGCGAACTGCGCATCGATCCTCAAAGAGGGCGAAATCGATATGGATATGCAACAGATTCTCTCCGACGAGGAGGTCTCTGAGAAGAACGTCCGTCTGACCTGCATCGGGTCGCCGGCCGCCGACGAAGTCCAGATCGTCTACAACGCGAAGCACCTCGACTACCTCCAGAACCGCGTCATCTGAACTCGCCACGAGGCGACTGAATCGTACGGCGGACCAACCTTCCATTTCTTACACAGACAGTCCCGACAGCCGCAAGTGGGTCGCCGAGTGCACCGAACCAAAGGCCTAAGCCCATCGGTACCGAACCTGATTCTATGAGCACGGACGCTGCAGGCGGCGACGACGACCTGAAAGAGCGTGTCACGAACTTCCTGCGCCGGAACTTCCCGCAGATTCAGATGCACGGTGGCTCGGCCGCCATTCAGCACCTCGACCGCGAGAGCGGCGAAGTGTCGATCCAACTCGGTGGGGCGTGTTCGGGCTGTGGCATCTCCCCGATGACCATCCAGGCGATCAAGAGCCGGATGGTCAAGGAGATCCCCGAAATCGAAACCGTCCACGCCGACACCGGTATGGGCGGCGGTGGCCACGAGGGCGGAACGTCTCCCTCCTTCCCCGGCGAGACGTCGGACGACGAGGGTGATAGCAACGAAGGCCCGCAGGCCCCATTCTAAATAACCCACTCGACTCCCAGCCCGGGACCGGTGATTCTTTGACGCCCAGGCCGCGAGAGGTGGATATGTCTACTGAATCGCCCGAGAACGTCCTCTTCGTGGTGATGGATACGGTCCGAAAGGACCGCCTCACCCCCTACGGGTACGACCGCAACACGACCCCGAATCTCGACGCTTTCGCCGACGAAGCGACAGTCTTCGAGCAGGCGGTCGCACCCGCACCGTGGACGCTGCCGGTGCACGCCTCGCTGTTCACGGGGATGTACCCCTCACAGCACGGCGCAGACCAGGAGAACCCGTATCTGGAAGGTGCGACGACGCTCGCACAGACGCTGTCACGCGCGGGCTACGACACCGCGTGCTACTCCTCGAACGCGTGGATCACCCCGTACACCCACCTCACCGATGGCTTCGACGAGCAGGACAACTTCTTCGAGGTGATGCCCGGCGACTTCCTCTCGGGGCCGCTCGCGCGCGCCTGGAAGACGATGAACGACTACGAGGCGCTCCGCGCGGTTGCGGACAAACTCGTCAGCCTCGGGAACACGGCACACGAGTACTTCGCTGGCGGGGAGGGGGCGGACT
Source organism: Halobellus sp. (assembly GCF_042218505.1). NCBI lineage: Archaea > Methanobacteriati > Methanobacteriota > Halobacteria > Halobacteriales > Haloferacaceae > Halobellus > Halobellus sp. The sequence goes on along the minus strand of NZ_JBDGQZ010000008.1, from coordinate 80,538 downwards.
CGAAGACGCCTGCCGTGATCGACCAGACGCAGGCGTTCATCGCCGACAGCGACCGCTCGTTCGCTTTCATCAACCTGATGGACGCGCACCTACCGTATCACCCACCCGACGAGTTCGCCGCGGAGTTCGCTCCCGGCGTCGACTCTATGGCCGTCTGTCAGAACTCCAAAGAGTACAACTCGGGCGCTCGCGACATCGACGAGTCCGAGTGGACGGACATCCGAAACCTCTACGACGCCGAGATTGCACACATCGACGCCCAACTGGGGCGGCTATTCGACTGGCTGAAAGCCGAAGGACAGTGGGACGACACGATGGTCGTCGTCTGCGCCGACCACGGCGAACTCCACGGCGAACACGACCTCTACGGGCACGAGTTCTGCCTGTATGACCCGCTGGTGAACGTCCCGCTGTTGGTCAAACACCCCGCTCTCGAAGCGGATCGGCGCGACGATCAGGTCGAACTCATCGACCTGTATCACACGGTTCTCGACGCGCTCGACGTCGACGGCGGAACGCCCGCAGCAGCAGGTGAGGAAGCCGTCGCGCTCGATCGGACGCGGTCGCTGCTCGCAGGCTCATACCGCGAGTTCGAGTACGTCCCCGGAGCGGACCGCGACCCCGGCCAGCGCGGCGATGGGGCGTGCGCGTTCATCGAGTACTCCCGTCCGGTCGTCGAACTCAAGCAACTGGAGGAGAAGGCTGCCGACGCCGGCATCTCGCTCCCCGAGAACTCACGCTTCTACTCGCGGATGCGAGCCGCGCGCCGGACCGACGCGAAGTACGTCAGGATCGATCGGATCAACGACGAGGCCTACCGGCTGGACGCCGACCCCGACGAGACCGACGACCTCGCGGGCGCGGACGACCCAGCCATCGCTGAGGTCGCGGACACGCTCTCGGAGTTCGAGTCTGCGGTCGGCGGCGCGTGGACCGATGCGCTGGACGACGACGTCTCCGACGAGACTGTCGAGGAAATGGACGACGACGCCCAGAAGCGCCTCCGCCAACTCGGATACCTGGAGTAACCACAGCAGCACTGGGCGGAGGAAGTATATATGACGTGGAGATGGAACTGAGATACCCTCGGCTCAGCATACAGCTGTTGGAAAAGTCAAATCGCCGGTCACTGCTGACGCGACGAATGTGTCTGAACGTTACTGTCGGACGACGTTCGCTGCACGCGGGCCCTTCGGTGAGGACTCGATGTCGAACTCCACTTCGGTACCTTCCGTGAGGTCCTCGCCGCCGACATCTTCCATATGGAAGAAGACGTCTTCGTCGTCGTCGAGGTCGCCGTCGTCAGTCGAGATGAACCCGTAACCGCCTGTGTCGTTGAAGAAATCAACCTTGCCGTGTGCCATTGCATACAAAGGTAACCCGGTTTTGGGCATAACCCTTGCGAGGGTCGCGGTACCACGACCCGGCACTGCAGTTCCTGTCCCTTCCGACTCCCCGTATCACCCGACACCGGGAGGCCGACGCCCGAGAACGGACCTGCGCGCAGTATTGCTCGGAGAGTTGTCGTCTTTGCCGGTATCGGGAGCGAAATCGGGGCCAGTGCGATCAATCAACTCTCGAAAATCGTCGGGTTGGTGTTAGTCCTGGGTGCGCTCAGGGTGAACCGGTGAGACGGTCGGTGCGTCGTCGTGATGAGTAACACGACTATCGCGACCTACTCCTCGTCTGCTCGCTCGTCAGCGGGCGGTTGCCCCTGATCGAGCAGCGTCTTCGAGACGCGGACCGATTCGGTGTCCTGCCGGCCGAGAAACTGGTCGAGCGTCCCGAAACTGACCTCTCCATCGAGATAGAGGTCGAACACGTCCTCCGTGAACGAGTCCTCGTCTTCGATCTCTGCAAGATGCTCTCGGAGCGCCTCCGTGACGATCTCTCCCCGGCTTTTTTGTGTAACCTTGGCGGCAACGCTGGTCTTCTCGACAAGTTCCGTAGGGATCCGAAAACTGACCTTGATCTTACTCATTATCTTCTGTACGCTTCTGATTTCTGTATACACTAATAACCGTAGCGTCGGGGCGCGTCTCTGAGCCGCCCACCCGTTCGGACCCAACCCGATGGTTCGACGAGGTCGGGTGACGGGATACCCGTACCACTCCTCCGATTCTGGCCACGCGACGTAGTTCCGATCAATCCCTGCTGCGGCCGACTACGTTGCTGATGCCCAGCCTACCGGAAGTCACTGCCCTCGTCGCATCGGACAGTTCTTCTGTCACGAAATTACCTCCAAGTATATTTAGTGGCAAAATTATGTGCTATAACTAATATAAAACCGATCGAGGCCCTCGGTACGTCTGTGAACGTCAGATGACTGCCAATAACGACAGAATCCTCACGACGCACGTCGGGAGCCTGCCCCGTCCGGAATCGCTCCTGAAATTCTTCCAGCAACGACAGGCCGGTGAATCGATCGACAGCGACGCCTTCGACGAGGCGGTTCGGGAGGCGACCGAATCAGTCGTCCGTCGCCAGGACGAAATCGGGATCGACGTCGCCTCCGGCGGCGAGCAGAACCGCCTCTCGTTCGTGACTTACGTCGTCGACCGTCTTGCCGGATTCGACGGCGAGTCGCCGGCGATTCAGTGGGCCGACCTCGAAGCATTCCCGGAGTACGCTCGCGAGGTGCCGACGTTCAGCGAGTGGTCCGAACCGGGAGCGACGATTCCCGCCGTGACGGGCCCGATTGAGTACGACGGCGAGGCCGAGACACGCAACGAGTACGAACACTTCGAGCAGGCGATCGAATCAGTCGACGCCGACTTCGAGGACACGTTCGTGACCGCCGCCTCGCCCGGGGCTGTCGCCTCGTATCTCGGAAACGAGCACTACGAGAGCCACGAGGCCTTCACCGAGGCGATCGCCGGTGCGATCCGACAGGAGTACGAACTCATCGCCGAGACCGGTGCAACCCTGCAGATCGACGCTCCCGACCTCCTGGGTGGCCGGCATCTGAAATTCAAGGATCGGTCCGAGGCGGAGTTCGTCGATGTCGCGAAAACCCACATCGACGCGCTCAACGATGCACTGGAGGGGATCCCCCGAGACCAGGTCCGGATCCACGCCTGCTGGGGGAACTATGAGGGGCCGCACCACCACGACATCCCACTCGCCAAGGTGCTCCCGCATCTCACGGACGCCGACGTCGGTGGACTGCTCCTCGAACAGGCAAACCCGTGCCACCAGCACGACTACCACCTGCTGGCCGAGCACTCACTCCCTGACGACTGGACGCTCGTCCCCGGCGTCATCGACGTGACCGTCAACTACGTCGAACCGCCGGCCGTCATCGCCGACCGCATCGAGCGCTTCGTCGACGCGATCGGTGACCCGACGCGAATCGTCGCCGGCGCGGACTGCGGCCTCGGGACCTTTGCCGGGTTCGGCGCGGTACACCCGGAGATTGCCTGGAAGAAACTCGAGTCACTCGTCGAAGGCGCGGAACTCGCCTCCGAGCGGGTGTTCTGACGGCCGTCTACTCCCTGTTCCCCGTTCGAACCTGGTCCCCGCTGGCGCGGTATATCGCTCCACAAAAGTTGTCGCACGACACACGGCGGATGTGATTCGTCGCTCTTGTGTTTCGGGTGCAGTGCGATTGCGGGTCGGCCGTATCCGCTGTTGCACCGCGAGGCGCGCGACTACGAGCATAGCGGCATCTCCCGGCAGAAAAAGGTGCTCCGAAAAGTCCGCAACCCCGGACTGTTCGTTCTTCACGAACGAGAGTGAAACCGGCCGTCCAGTTGGGCGACGCTCCGGGCGGAAGGCCGGATTCGGAATCGGACTCGCGGGCGAACACATCTCGGGTGAGCGCAGTTAGCCGATCGGCGTCTCGATGGTCACCTGGGCGTCTTCGATGGCGCGACCGATACGGGGGTCGAGCGCAGCCACTGAACTGTCGGTGTAGCCGTCTTCGTTGTCACTCTGGAGGGTTTCCTGGGCGCGCTGGAGGGCATCGACGGCCGCACGGAGTCGGTCGTTCGACCGCACGGCCGCACCCTCCTCGGTAGCGGCGACCGCGTCCTCGACGGCCGTCAGCGCACTCGATAGCAGTTCGATCACCTGTCCCCTCGCCCCATCTTCTTCTGCAAGACGTCCCGCGAGGTCGCGCAGGTCTCTCAGAAACGCCGCCAGTGAGCGGACTAGCGACCCCTTGCCCGCTGTGACGACCTCTCTGATGGTGTCGTCGGCATCACCGAAGTCGGCAGGAGTGACGCGGTAGGCGCCACGCCGCCCGTTCCCGTCAACCACCGCAACCGTGTAGGTCCCCGCGCGGTGGACCGGAATCTTGTACCGGTCCGGCTCGACCGGGCGACCGTCGTACACCGTGCCGGCGTAGTCCTCGATGACTCGCACGCGCTCGACACCGTTCGCGGCGCGGCCGTCGCCCCGAATCGTCGCGGCGTCCTCGCTGGCGACGACGGTGAGTTCCCCGCCAGCGCCGGCACGGACCAGTCCGCCATCGTGGTCGAACCGCTCGGCGACCGGCGCGTAGCCAGGGCCGTTGACCACCAGCAGGTGGTCGCCCTGCTCGACGCGCAGCAGGCCGAAGACGCCGCCGCGGGTGACTGTCGCGACCGGGTCCGGACTGGCCAACCTGACGGCGGCCTCGACCGGCACCCCGAACAGCGAGACGGGAATCTGGTCTGCCAGGGCCGATCGGGCGTCGTCGCTCACCTGCGGTACGGTTCCTTCGGCGCCCGCCCGGAGCTGTCGCACTCTGCCGACGACACGATTGGTGAGCCCACCGGACACCTCGCCGGCGATACTGCGGCGGTGGTCCGGGTCGGTCACATCGGTCAATGGGTCAGTAAAGCGTGGCTGCTCCCACGGGGTGCCGACCGACGTGATGTGGCTAGCGAGTCGGTCCTCGGCAAAGCCCGGCACGGCGAACTCGAAGCTCAACTGTGGACCCACGAAGTCGCCGACGGCCGCACGGACCCGCGCCATCGGTTTGAGCGCGTACGCGACGTCGCCGTCGGTCTGGCTCTCGGAACTGGTCAGCACGAGCCCCGACTCCCGAGTTGGGATGTCCGCGGGTGGCCGCGGGAGGCCGTTCCACGAACTGACGGTGACTCACTCGTCGATGAAATCCCCGCGGTCGACCGACAGGTCCGGATGTTCGTCCAGCGGCTGGCCGTCGAGTTCCGGCAGTACGAACGGCAGCCGTGCCCCCTCGTCGCGTGGCAGGCCGTAGGCGAATGGGGCACGGACCCGCGTCGAGATACTGACGGCATCGTTTGTGATGTCGGAACCCCAGTCACTGGACGGGACCCGTTCGAACGTCGGGACGACGGCGTTTGTCTCGCTGGCACTGGAGTGAGAGCCGACCTCCAACAGGACCCCGGGCCGACGCTCCTCCGGGGTAGGCGGGTTGGCATACTCGTTGTTGGGCACCGTCCGGGAGTGAGCGCTCGCCGACAGCAGCAGGGGCGCTCCCGTCTCACGGTCGACGAACACTTGGAGCAGTTCCCAGTCGTGCCAGTGGAAGTTCACCGTGAACTGATCGAACGCCGAGTACATCCAGTACTGGATGGCGTCGATACCCGGACTCCCGGCGTCCTCGACCACGTTGTAAAACACCGTCGGCCACGGCGGCGACCTGGAGTTGGTGAAGGCCGCGGCGTAGTTATCGAGCGCGTCGAACCCATCCAGAACGCTATCGCCGGCGCCGAGTAACTCAGTGGGGTCGGTCGGGTACCACTGTTCAAGCCGGCCGAAGTACAGGTCTGGCGCGTACCGCCGCACGATGGTCGGGGCTGTCGGCTCCGGCGCGTCGGTGGGAGTGGGCGCTGGCGTCGGCTCAGGTGTCGGTCCCGGCTCGGTCGGTTGCTCGTCCGGGCGTGTCTGGAACCACGCTGTCGCCGCGCCCCCACCGGCCAACACGCCTGCGGCGAAGGCGCCAAGGACGCGCCGCCGACTCGACCCACCGGACCGCTCCTTCCTTTTATGCCCGGACATAGCGCGCCTATTTCTGGGCTGATAACATATACTTTGACTCGGCCCGGGTGGGACGGCGTCTGAGGCCTCCAAGCGGGAGTATCACGAAGCCCACGATTTCTGTCAGATGATACAACTGAGGTGCTGACAGAGCGTGCTCTGCGGTGGGACGCTCTCGATGCCGCAACCCAAACGTCGCACACGCAGAGCGGGCGTCTTTCCTGGTGGATCAACGGCACTATGGCCACAGAGTGCCGCCTATGGACTGAGAGACAGGCGATTGTCGAGAAGGCGGCTCCCCGTCGATTTATCTGGTTGTCGATAGCGCATTTCGCCTGTGCAATAACCCACATTTACCGGAGTATGAGAGTGAGACGGGGACGAACGCCTGATTCTACATAAAGTCCGCAAACCCGGACTGCTTGTTCTTGTCGTTTTCGAACACCGATTCGAGACTCCGTTCCAGCACTTCGAGTCGTTGCTTGGTGTACTCCCGACAGCCGAACTCCTCGGCGACGTGGATGGCAGTGTCCATATATTTGTTCACGGACCCCTCGTGGACTGTCAGGTTGACGCGACCGCCGCACTCTCGACAGTCGCCGGTCAGCGGCATCCGTCGGTACTTTTCGCCGCAGTCGAGACATCTGGTCTCCTGTCTGGAGAACGCTCGGAGGTTTCCGATCAGGTCGGGGAGGAAGTGGTATTCGATGACGCGCTCGGCGACGTCAGTTTCGTCGACGGCCCGCAGTTTGCGGGAGAGTTCCAGCTGCGCGTCCATCTTGTCCATCATCGATCCGAGCGTCTTGTACGCCGAGAGGTCTGGGCCCAGTGCGATGTCCGTGGTATCGTGGGTGTGGTCGAAGCCGCGGTACTCATCATCGGTGCCGAGTGTGTCCTCGCCCAACTGGATGATGTCTTCGACCGCACCCGGATCGGCCATCTCGCGAGTCGCCTCGTAGAACTCCAGGGGATACCGCCGGACGATGTCCATATTGTGCGCTTCGTCGTCGATTTCGCTGGGGTCGATCCGCGAGGACATCACCAATGGTGCGTCCATCGAGTTGTGTGCATAGAGCCAGTTGGCGGTGAAGACCGGATCCCCTCCGACCTGTAGGTCGTAGAGATATCCGTCGTAGTCGATTCGATCGACGGTTTTCACCCTGAGGTACGAGAGGTCTCCATCCACTAGCGGACGGATCGAATCGAGCTTCGAACGTGCGCTTTCAGGGAGATCGCGACCCTCGATCGCCGCCACTATTTCCCGTAGTTTTTCGAGAGAGACGTTCTTTCGACGCTTCAGATACTCCGGGATCAGTTGCTTGATGCCCTCGATGTCCATCTCCCGAATCTCGAACAGCGCCTCCGGAATCGAGACAACGAGACTCTTGGGTTGATACGGCTCGTCGCCGTCGAAGATGCGTTGGAGTTGGTTGTCGGACGCACCACCAGAAACGGAGACTGTATAGATGGGTTGTCGGGACTCGTCGCGTTCCCTGTGTGAGACGTTTGCGACGATCCCGAACCGATGGAGGAGGAAGACGAGTCCGTCCTTGACGTCTTCACTCGTCGTGTAACACGCGACTGTTGTCACATTCCCGTCCGCCGTTTCGCTTCCGTCCCCTGCTATGAACCCTCGCAGGAACGCGAGCGCAACGTCGTCCGCCGCACGGAGGATACAGTCCGGGACCACCTTCTCGCTCGAATCGGACGAGTCGGCGTCTTCGAATCCGATATCGTAGAGAACCTCGCGGAACACCGCAGGAAAGGCAATCTCGTAGGCTCTGTTCGACCACCGAACGCTCGGCGTCGCGCCGAGGGCGGATTTGCTCGCGCCGACGACTCGATCGACGAGGGTTTTCTCGCTATTATGAATCGTCGGTCTGACTCCGGACAGCGATCCCTCGGCGACGAACATACCGAGGAGCCAGGCGAAGTCCTCATCGACATCGATGAATCGTTCGATTCCGTCAGATGATCCCTTCAGACCGACTTCGACGTCCTCCGGAACATTCGATCCGGACGCCTTATCGACCGAATCGATCGTTCCCTTGGACAGTTTCGGCTTCGACAACCGATATGAGAGTCCCCCGTCGAACGCGACGCGGGTCGAGTCCCTTCGCTCCGCGTCGTTCCACACGTCGGTCAGAAACGCCTCGATCGAGTCGTCGAGAAAGACGTACGGGTCTTCAACGGCGTCGAGCGCGTCGATCGTGGTCTCCGTCGGCTCAATCCCGAGAGTCTGCGGTGCAAGAACGAGATCACCGGGTTCGAGGTCGGCTCCCGCTACCTCTTCGATCCCCTCATCGTACCGGAAGAGGCTATGATGCTCGGTGAGGTCGAGCGAACGGCCGAACTGTGTCTCGACTCGGACAAGCGACTCGTCGGAGTCGGCTCGGTACCGAATCGCTTTTTGAATGGGCTTTAGAGACGCTTCGTGGTTTTTGTCGAAGGCGTACGTTTGCCACCCCTCGGAAACGCAGGTCTTCTTCCGGAACTTCCCGTCGTGTTCGACGGGACTATCGAGTTCATTCCAGAACTCGTCGAACGTGGTGAAGTGGACCTCTCCATCGGGAGCGACCGCGACGAGCCGAGCGCCCGCTGAGACGCTTCCACCGCGCTTGTCGGGGAGATAGGACTTCGAGAAGTTCAGCAGGCCATCCATAAGAAGCATCACGCAGTCTTCGTCGCCGTCGCATTGACCTGAATAAATAGAATTTGACAATAATGTGTGCGTATCCTGGACAGTCAGACAGTACGTGTGATCGACGTCGCGTTCGACGTACTCGATCGTCGCGATGGCGTCCGTCTCACGTCCGCCGTCGGCATATGCCGGCTCTGCTGTATCAGCGGCTGCGACGTCGCCGATTGGTGGATCTCCCGGGACTGCGAGGCAGTCGCCCGGAGCCAACTCCGTCACCTCAATCTTCTCTACGCCGCCGTCCCTCCGACAGAGTCGATGATCGGGAGTAACTGTGATCTCCCGCCCGCTCCGCGTCTCTACGCGTACGAGATGCTCCGGCGCGACGTGTTTCGAGACCGCCTCGACCGGTTTCGGGACCTCCTCGCCGTCCTCGGTTATCGACGGGACGTACACGTCGCCGTCGAGTTCCTGGACGAGCGTGCCGAAGTCGTCCTCGTCGGGGTCGTCGAGTCGCGGCTCGACGAGACCGCGAATCGGCTCGTGGTGCCACTCGTCCTCCTCGTCGCGGTACCAGACCTTCGTCTCGGGATGGAAGCAATTACGCCGCTTCGCGGCGTGAAAGTACGGATGCGCGTAGCCGACGGCCGCGGAGGTGAAGCCGACAACCCGGCCGACCACAGCAGCGGACGTGTGCGGGGCCATCCCGAAGACGAGTTCGCCGATCAGATCCTCGCGCTTTTCGACCTCATAGAAGGGGGGCAAGCCGTAGAACTGTTCGAGCAGGTCGTCGACGAAGTCCGCGGTCTTGAGCATATGCTCGGCCGCGCCGTCAGAGAGGACAATGTCCTGTACTTTCAATTCGACGAGCTGGTCGTCGAACTCCAGCGGCTCGCCGTCGATGTCGGTCTCGTACCCGAGGTCGCGGAAGTCCTCGGCGGTCACGTCGAGTTCCGAGGGGCGAACCGCCGTGACCGGAAGGTCTGTCATATCGTATCGGACCGTGCCGTCTTTGAACGAGGTGACGCCGTTCTTCGCCCGGAGCACGCCCTTCCCCATCGGTTCGGGCGTCTTGTCCGACGAGGTGAGTCCCTGAACGCCTTTTAGAATGTCGTAGGCCGACTCGCGTTCACCCACGCGTTCGAGCGCCTCGCGGTACTCCTCGCCGACGTCGATCGAGAACCACTCGGGGCTCTCGACGTCCCGCTCACAGCGGTCGCAGTGGACGCGCCCGGAGTCGTCTGGTTCGATCACCTGGCCGCACTCCTCGCACTCGTAGTGCGGTTCGGTGTGCATCTCGCAGTTGGGACAGCGCGTTCGATACGTGTGGGTGTCGCACTCGGGACAGAGTCGGTCACCCACGCGAACGTCGACGATGCCTTTCTTCCCCTCGTCGTCCCGGGCCCGCGCCGCCTCGCCGACGTCGCGCTGGCTCCCCCCGGCCTCACCGATCGGGAAGAGCGTGTGGACGGCCGGCGAGAGGTCACGGGACTCGGACTTCTCGGGGCGGCCCATCCGGTTGCCGATGCGGGTCGGCGCGCGCTCCCGGATCCTGAAGGGCGCGACCTCGTTGACGGCTTCGAGCGCGTTCTCGCCGTCGTCCCACTCGTGGGCCTGCGGGGAGAGGTCGCTCGCGGTCCAGGTCCGCTCGAGCGCCCCCCCGTCGATTCGGAAGCCGAGCGATCGAACCAGGACCCGCCACTCGGGTACCTCGATGGTATCCCCGCTCTGGGTGTGTTCGACGAGCAGGCGTTCAAGCGTGCGTGCGATCGCATCGGAACGTTCGACGACGAGTGCGTCGTCGCCACTGGACGTGCGTGGAGTGTCATCTCGATCCGTCGGGGCGTCGACGAGTCCGCCGTCGGCCTCGGCAGCGACGATCCGGCCGTCTTGGACGGCATCGGCGAGGGCCTCGAACTCGTTGAGCGAGATGTCGTGCCAGAGGTACGTGTAATCCGGGTGAAGTGGGCAGTCGTAGGCGGTCGCCCACTCGGCCGCCTCCTCGGGCGTCGGGTGGTCGAGATCCACGCTCGGATCGTCCGCGAGCGCCTGGACTGGTCCGCCGGCCGCCTCGAACTCTTGGATCCACCACTCGTAGACGTACGAGGCCGGCGCGAGCGGGTGGTTGTTCTCGACGAACTCGCCGTAGTTGACGAGATACTCGCCGAGGTCGATGATCTTCTCGACGCCGTTCCGGACTTCGAGCGCCTCCGCGGGGTCGTCGATCTGCCGCACGTCGCCGTTCGCCAGTCTCACCGTCGGCCCCTCGATGGAGTCGACCGGGATGACGCCGGCGGCCTTTCCGGGCCGTTCGGTCTTGATCTGGGTGCCGGTCGCGAGGAAGTCGTCGACGAGGTGCATCGTCGCGGGGTGGACGCCGGCGGTCGCGAAGCCGTGGTTGCGAGCGCGGCCGTAGCGGAGGCGAAAGCCACCGTCAGCGCTCGGATGGCCGAAGACCGGACGACCGGCGATCAGGTCTCGGAGGTACTTCGTCGACGGATCCGGCCGCGGTGATCCGGTCGGAGCATCGGGATCGGAGACGTCGCCTGCGCCCTCGGCACCCTCGCTATCCTCGTCTGCAGGCGCGTTGCCGCCGTCGGACTGCTCGTTGTCGTCGGCGTTCCCGTCTGCCCCTTCTGCGTCCGAACCGATCGTCCCGTCGATGAGGTCCTGTAGCCACGGCCAGTCGACTTCGTCCAGACCTCTGGTGTAGCGCTGGATCTTCGGGGCTTTGAGTGCGATCCCCTCCGCGAGAACGAGACACATCCCGCCGCGGGCGGCGTTGGTGTCGACGCGCTCGAGATCCCGAAAGCCCGAAACCTCCTCGTCGCCGGTGGCCTCGCCGTCCAGCATAATCGGCATATGCCCGGCGATGAACCTCGTTTCCTTGTCTTTCGGCGAGTACTGGAGGCCCGTCTCTTTGTCGTAGAGGCCGATCTCCTCCGCGTAGCGCTCGACCTCGTCGGAACGGGCTGAGTACTCCTCGATGTCGAGCAGTGAACGAGCGTAGTCGGCGACCAGCACAGAAAGGGCCTGGGCGGTCCCACCCGCAGAGCGGATCGGGCCCGCGTAATAGACGTTCACGAACTCAGTGCCGTCGTCGTTTTCCAGAATCTCGACGCGGTCGATGCCCTCGATCGGTGCGGCGACGACGCCCTCGGTGAGTAGCGCCACAGCGGTCCGGACCGCGCCCTCGATCTTCCCGGCGCGGCCCTCGTAGTCCCCGACAGTGCCGTCGACGAAGTCGGTGACGAGGTCCAGCGCGGCCTCCTCGCGGGACATCTCGCCCTCCAACTCCCGAACGCGCTCGGCGACGCCGTCGATCCCGAGGATGTTCTCTACCCGGTCGGCCATATCTTTCGCGATCGGGATTTCGACTGCAGGTTCGGGATCTCGCCCCTGCGCCTTCGCTCGCGCTGCCCGCTCGAACGCCTGGTCGAGACGGGATTCGATCCGCTCGAAGTACTGCTCGTCGTCGCCGCGCATTACAGCCAGAGGTCTAGATCAGTCGGTTCGTGGTGGGCCCGTTCAAGCGGTTCGTCGAACGCGCGGAGGTGGACTTCACCTGCGAAGACCGTCGCCGAACTGAGGTGGCCCGCGAGCGCCTGACCGCTCCGCCGCGAGAGCACAGCGTGAGTGTGCGCAAAGCGCTCGCCGTCGAGGTCGGCGACGTTACCGACGCAGGCGGCGACCTCCAGGGGTTCGTCGAACGTCACCGACTGGTACTCCTGGTCATCCTGATCGTAGAACCATACTTCGGCGTCCTGAACGGCCCCCATCGCCTGAAACCACGCCGCGTCGATGCCTTCGAGGTCGGCGAACTCCTCGATCTCCGTGCGCCAGTCGGCCCCTGTTTCGAGTCGAAGCAGGAACTCCCGGGTCGATTCGACCTCGCGGTAGTGCATACCCACCCTCTTGTGGGAGTCGGACAAAAACCTACGGTGTCCTCGCTCGCCGCCGGCGGACCCGCCACGCCAAACCGTGCCTCGACGAACGCTGATCACCGACGCCCACTCGCCGCCGATGCGAGCAGAAAGAACGCGATCACGCCCGTGAACCACGTGACGAAGACAACTGTCGCCCCGTCGCCGCCGTAGTGCTGCGCGAAGGCGAGCGGACTCACGCTCACGCCGAACACGCCGACCGCGTGACCGACTCGATCGGTCCGGTCTTCGAACTGGAACTGCGCTCCAAGGAGGGAGCCGTCGAACGCGAGGTATAGATACGCCGTGCCGGTGTAGACTGCCGCGGTCCCGAGTGCGACGAACCAGTCGGTGACGAGAAACTCGTAGAAGCCCAGGCCGACGACCGCGCCAGCGAGCAGCGCAAAGGCGAGGTTTCGGTCCACACGCTGACGTCAGCATCGACGAAGATCAGCGTTTCGGACGCTCATCGGGGTCACATCGGTACTCGTCGTAAAAAACCGGATCTCGAAGTGGATACGGCGACGACGCCCGCCTAAATCCACTCGTCGAGCGACGGTGCGTCGGATACTCGCATCGAAAGCCACGCGTCGTCACAAGTAATGTCGGCGATAATGAACTCCGACTTGCCGGAAGTGGAGTCTACCGAGGCCATCACCTCGGCGCGCGACGCGTCGGACGCTGCCGTCGCATTCGGCGTCATATATGCTACTACGTGTCAATCATATATAAAACCGTCGGATCCACGCCAATAATACCACACGAATATGTGTATTTCACCGAGAGAAACGACGAAAGCAGGACTATATATGGCTAAATATTCGACGTATGAAGTTCTTTACCCCGGTTTGAACCGCATCTATTCATCCTCTGAGTGTGTTATGCTTTCTCGTTTCAAACTTTGGCTCACCACAAGCAGCGATCGACGACATAGGCGACGGTCCCGTCCAGTTGCGCGATGGCAACCGGACGACCCCGTCACGAACGGGGCGCGAACGACAAACGGGGCTTCAAAGAGTACAAGAGGTGTGGCGCAGTAAAGCGGCGTATGAACGTTGCCGACGCGATGACCCCCCGCGAAGACGTGGTGGTCGTAGAACTTCCGGGGACCCGCGACGACGTGTTGGAATACCTTCAGGAGCGCGGCTTCTCTTCGGTTCCCGTGGTCAAGCAGACCGACGACAGCGAGGAGTACCGCGGGCTCGTCTCCCGTGAGGAGCTGATCGAGCGTCCCGACGAGGACCAACTCGCGGTGCTGATGCGTGAGGTTCCGACCGTCACAGCCGACGAGAGCGTCGTCGACGCGGCGCGACTGATGATCGAGGCCGGAACGCGTCGGGTCCCCGTCGTCGACGGCGTGCTCGAAGGCATCATCACCGTCACCGACGTCATCCACGCAATCGCCCGCAGCGAGGTCGAACTCGACGCCACCGCCGGCGAGATTGCGACCCGCGACGTGAACACGACCTACGAGGAGACGCCGCTGCCGGTGGCCGAGCGCGAACTCTACTACGCGAACGCCCCCTACGCCATCTGCCTCGACGACTCCGGGTCAATGAACGGCATCCTGACCGAGGTGGACATTATCGAGGTCGCCCGCGTCGTCGAGGGCGAAGACGACACCGGTGACTCCGTGGCCGGACAGGACGACGAGTGGATGTGGGAGGGGATCAAAGCCGTCGGCAAGCGCTACATCCCGACCCGGAACGTCGAGATTCCGGCCGAACCGGTCTCGATGTTTATGTCCGAGGATCTCGTGACCGTGCCGGAGAGCAAGCCCGTTATCGAAGTCGCGCAGGCGCTGATCACTGAGGACATCGAACAGATTCCGCTCGTCTCCGGAGACCAACTTATCGGCGTCGTCCGCGATAGCGATCTGCTGGGGGCGCTGTAATGAGTGCGGAGACGGAGGGCGAGCGCCTCGCCGAACTCGCTAAGCGCCGCGGCTACTTTTTCGGTGCGAGCGGTGCGTACGGCGGGGCCGCCGGCTTCTACACGTTCGGGCCGCAGGGCGCGTCGCTGAAATCGAACGTCGAGGACGCCTGGCGCGACCGCTTCACCGTCCAGGAGGGGAACTTCGAGGTCGAGGCGCCGACGATTATGCCCGAACCGGTCTTCGAGGCCTCTGGTCACCTCGACGGCTTCGACGATATGCTCGTCGAGTGTCCCGAGTGCGGCGAGTCCCACCGCGCCGATCACCTGATCGAGGACGCGACGGACATCGAGGAGGCAGAGACTCTGCCCATCCCCAAGGTCGAATCCCTAATCGCCGACCACGACCTGCAGTGTCCGACGTGCGGAGCCCACCTCGCGGGCGAGTCCGTCGACAGTTTCAATCTGATGTTCGAGACGAACATCGGGCCAGGATCGTCGACGCCGGGGTATCTCCGGCCGGAAACCGCACAGGGTATCTTCGTGGAGTTCCCGCGGATCAAAGAGTACGCCCGTAACAGCCTCCCGTTCGGCGCGACGCAGATCGGGCGGGCCTACCGCAACGAGATCTCGCCGCGCAAGAGCATCGTCCGCACCCGAGAGTTCACCCAGGCGGAGTTAGAGCAGTTCGTCGATCCTGAACGCGACGAACCGGCCCTCGAATCGGTTGCAGACGTCACAGTGACGCTGTACCCTGCGGCCGAACAGGAGGCCGACGACGGCGACTACGTCGAGACGACGATCGGCGCGGCCGTCGAGGAGGGAATCGTCGGCGACGCGTGGATCGGATACTTCCTCGGCATCGCCCAGGAGTGGTACGGGCGGATCGGCGTCGATATGGACCGTTTCCGCTTCCGACAACACCTCGCCGGCGAGCGCGCTCACTACGCCGCCGACTGCTGGGACGCCGAGAGCGAGGTCGACGGCGACTGGATCGAGATCGCCGGCTTCGCCTACCGGGGCGACTACGACCTCTCGAAACACAGCGAGTACAGCGACGACGAGTTCACCATCTTCCGGCAGTTCGACGAGCCGAAGACGGTAGAAACGGCTGTCGTCGAGCCGGATATGAGCGTTCTTGGCCCGGAGTTCGGCGAGGCGGCGGGCGAGGTAAAATCGGCACTCGAAGCCCTCGCTGAGCGCGACCCCGACGCGTTCGAAGACGAGACGGTGACGGTCGAGGTCGACGGCGAGACTCACGGGGTCGACATCGACGTGGCGAACTTCCGGGTCGAAACGCAGACCGTATCTGGAGAGCACATCACGCCGCACGTCATCGAGCCCTCGTTTGGCGTCGATCGGACCGTGTACACGCTCCTGGCGCACGCCTACGAAGAGGACGAGGTCGGCGACGAGACGCGGACGTACCTCTCGCTGTCACCCGACGTCGCGCCGACCGACGTCGGCGTCTTCCCGCTGGTCTCGAACGTCGAGGACCTCGTCGACCGCGCCGAGGACATCGTCGCTGATCTCCGCGAGTCGGGCTTCAGCGTCGTCTACGACGACTCGGGGAGCATCGGGCGCAGATACAGACGGCAGGACGAAGTCGGGACGCCGCTGTGTGTCACTGTCGATCGCGACGGACTCGAGAGTGACGGCCCCGACACCGTGACCATCCGTGAACGCGACACCGCGCGGCAGGTCCGCGTGCCCGTCGACGACCTCGTTGCGGAACTGCGTGCGGTCGAACGCGGCGATCAGCCGTTCGACGACCTCGCCGATCGGTACGAACTTGTCGAGTCCCCCACGGACGCGTAGATGGTCCTCGCCCACGTTTCGAAGCGCGAACTACAGCGGCGACTCGTCCACGCGAGCGGGACCGGGCTTCCGCTGCTCTTCGTTCTGGGCTTCGTAACGTGGGCGCAGTTCGGAGTGGTGATGCTCTTCGTCTCCGGCGTCGCCGCCCTGCTGGAGTTCGTGCGGCTGTTCGTCGGACTCGACTGGGAGATCTACGACCGACTCACCCGCCCGTACGAGGAGACGAACGTCGCCGGCTACGCGCTGTATATGTTCAGCACAACAGCCGTCGTCCTCGTCTTCGCGCCACACGTCGCCGCGCCGGCGGCCCTGATGCTGACAATCGGCGATCCGATCTCGGGACTGCTCGGGACGACCCGCGAAGCCGGTGAGTCGAAACGGCTGCGGACGCTCGGAGCGATGTTCGCGGTCTGCCTGCTCGTGTCGCTGCCGTTTCTCGTCCCCGCTGCGGGCGTCGTCGCCGGCGGCGTTGCCGCGGTGGCGGCTGCGCTAGGCGCGACCGTGGCGGACGGCTTCAAGCCCGTGCTCGCGGGCTACGTCGTCGACGACAACCTCTCGATCCCGCCAGTATCGTCGGTCGGCGCCGCTGCCGTCCTCGCGGCGACTCGCGCCGCGCCGGTGTTCGGATAGCGGCGATTCCGCCCCCGGATTCGATTGGTCACGCTGATGAACCGGGCTACCGCCGTGGGTGCGATATAGGACAGCGGATCCCACGGGATGCCCGGGCCGCCGCGATCAGTGAGGCCGAGTCCGCCGCGGCGTCGTCAGTGATTGCTCCCCGTCTCGACTGTCGTTCGCTCGTAATCGATCCCAGCGTCGTCGAGATGCGATCCGAGGAGGGACATTCCGCGGTCGAACGCGAAGCCGACGCCGTCGATGTGGGCGTTCCCATTTTCGGTCGGTCCGAGTTCCCAGTGGGCGTGAAATTCGATCTGACCGTCGTCGTTGCGCCAGCCCCGGACGTGCGTCTGCCACCAGTGGTAGTTCTTTCCGTTGACTGTCTTGTCTTCGTAGATCACGCGAGCGAGATTCAGGTCTTCGCCCCGCTCGTGGTAGGGGAACTCCCAGTTCGGCGCGACACTGTACGCCCCGAGTTGCGCTTCGATCTCCGGGACCGATCGATTGACGACGAGACACTCCACGTCGACGCGGGATACGATGGTGATTTTATTTACCCCGGCGTTGAGGGCGACACCCTCGCGCTCGGCGAAATCGCCGGCAACCCGCACCCCCGCGGGGCCCCGTACGAGGAGAAGGCAAAGCGGGCCAGCAACGTCAGTTTCGTCCCGCCCGCACTCCGGACCGGCAACGTGACGATCCGTCCCAACGCGTTCGTCACAGATATCCGCACCGAGACGCCGCTGGGCGACGATCCGACCGCGACCGGGATCGAGTTCCGTGACACGTGGTCGGGCGCGACGGAGCGTGTCGACGCTGAAGCGGTGGTTCTGGCGGCCGGGGCGATCGAGACGCCGCGGCTCTGGCTGAACGCAGACCTGCCGGCCAACGAGTGGGTCGGCCGCGGACTGACGATCCACTTCGGAGACAACGTGATGGGCCTCTGGGAGGCCGACGAACTGCGCGCACGACTCGGCTCCGAGACGGTTGACCAACACGGAGGCTATGACATCGCCGCTCGGTTCGACTACCCCGGCGTGGGGATGCTCCAGACAGTCGGCACTGCGCCCGGAATCGGGGCGATCCTGGGGTTCGGGGCGAGCGCGTCGGGGTTCGCCTTCCAGAACGACGCCGCCGACGAACCCTGGGATACGATGGGGCGACTGGCCGGCACCGAACTCAAACGGTTGCTCTCGGACTACCGCCGAATGGTGCAGATCCTCGCCGTGACCGACGACCGGCCGCACCAGCGAAACGGCGTCACCGTCGAGTCGGCGATATCGGACGAACACGGACCGATCCCGCTCGTCAACTACGAACCGAGCGAGGGCGACAGAAAGCGTCGTGACGAACTCGCGCGGATCGCCGCAGACATCCTCCGCGAGGCTGGTGCCGTCCACGTCCAGCGGTCCGACTCCACACCGACCGCCCTCCACGTCCAGGGCACGGTGCGGATGGGAAAGGTCGTCGACGAGGCCTGCGAAGCGTACGACGTCGACCGACTTTTCGTTGCCGACCATTCTGCGCTGGCGAACGGCGTCGGCGGTGCGAACCCAACCAACACGGGACAGGCGGTGGCGGCCCGCACGGGCGAGCGAATCGTCGAACGGCACTTCTGACGCCCCGTCCGTCGATGCGGCCGTCGGTTCGCTGGGACCTCTCACGAACGGATTCGCACGCGGCGTTCGAGCACGTACGCGTACGTCGAGTTCGCTTGCCACTCCGCGACGCTCTCCTCAGAAATTTCGCCGGAGGAGTAAACGCGTTCCTCGTCGAACGCGATCACGTGCCGCGGCCAGGGATACGGCGGGTCCCAGCAGAACCCGATTCCCAGTCCGGTGCGGTCGTTGGCGGCCGCCCACGAGAGACTGACGAGCGCGTAATCCTCACAGTCGCCGCGGCCCGCCTCGACACACTCGCGCGGACGCGCGGCGAAATCCCGGAAGCCGTTCCACTCGTCCTGCGTCCAGACGTACTCCGAATCGGACCACTCCTCGATGTCGAACGATTCCCACCAGTCGTCGCGGTCGACGCAGCGGGCGGGTGTGACGAACGTGAGCGGCGTCCAGCGGCGGATGTTCATACGACGACGACTATGGCATCCGTGGTAATGTCAACTAATAATAAGGAACGGTGGCGGCATTTTTACCACCGCCCGGAGTACCAGCACCTACTCCCAGACAGATGGCGGGATACGCCGCAGCCGGTCGATTGACCAACGCCGCCACCCTTGACGCGGTACGGCACGCGTTCCAGGGCGACCTCGAGTCGTTCGCACCGCCCGCCGATCCCGACCCGCGTCTCGTTGCCCTCGTGGAGCGGCCTTTCGAGTCGACCGCAGACGTTTCCGAGCGGCTGTCGCAACTCGGAGCCAGACTGCGAGACCGGGAAGACCGACGCGCCGTGTTCTTGACGGTCTACGTGCGGATGACGCAGGCGGTCCACGCCGGAATCTAACGGGGAACCTTCGCCGATCCGGCCTGGATCCAGGAGTACCTCCTCGCGTTCGCGGACTACTAGCGACGGGCGTTCTTAGCCTTCGAGCGTGGGAACCTCGATCTGGTTCCCGACCCCTGGCGTATCGCGTTCGGGACGGCGATCCGCGGCGACGCCCTCGTCGTACAGGACGCCTTTCTCGGCGTGAACGCGCACATCAATTACGACCTCGGCCTCACGATCGACGACGTCGGCATCGATCCGAACCGATCGCAGAAGTACGCCGACCACCAGCGGATCGACGATATCCTGACCCGTCTTGTGGACGCCCAACAGCGGGCTCTCGCCGAACTCTACGCGTCAGGCATCGAGGAATCGACACCGCGTTCGGTCGACTCGACGAGCGGCTCTCCCTGCTCTCGATGACGGAGGGGCGCGAGCAGGCGTGGCGCATCGCCGTCGTCAGAACTGATCTCGACGCCCCACCGATTCTCGCCGCGACCCGATGGCTTCTGCGAGCGACCGCCACCGGCGGTGCGTTCTTCATTCGAGGCCCGAAGTTGGATCCGACCCTCGTAGACGCGCTCAGAACCGTCGAAACCGAAGCGGTGGACCTCACGGCGGTCCACGACGGCGTCCAGAAACACCTCGATACGACGCAGTGAGTTCCCGGGAACGCGGGGGGGGGGTGCGCCCGGATGCGAGCCCCGATCGGCCGAGCGTTTTAGGCCACTGGCGTCAGTACCGACAGCGATGACTGATGATTCTCTCGTCGTCGGCGCAGACGCCTGTTCCGCAGGCTGGATTACGACGGTCCGCGACGGCGACGACGTACGCGTCGAGGCGTACGAACGGTTCGACGAACTGGCCGGGACGTACGCTGACGCGGCGCGCATCCTCGTCGACATCCCGATCGGGCTGCCGACCGACGGCCGGCGACGGTGTGACGAGCACGCCAGCGACCTGCTCGGGTGCCGCGGCATCTCGGTGTTCTACCCGCCCAGCGAGGCGGCGATGGACTGCGACGACTACGACGCCGCCAGCGACGCTCACCGGGAACACGTCGGCCACGGCCTCTCGCGGCAGGCGTTTCACATCAGCGACTCGATCCGGGACGTTGCAGGCGTCGTCAAGCAGACAGTCGATACCGGGGGCGGCACCGAAGCGAGCGACCGCTACGACGGGAGGATCAGGGAGGCCCACCCCGAACTCTGTTTCGCCTCGCTGAACGGCCAGCCCATCGCGTACTCGAAGTCCGGCGAGCGCGGCCGTCGCCTCCGCCGATCGCTGCTGTCAGCGGTGCTCCCCGGCTGTGACGCCGCATACGAGGACGCGCTGGAGCGGTATCCCCGGACCGAGGTCGGCCGGGACGACGTGCTTGATTCGATGGTGCTCGCCGTCGCGGCGCGCGAATCACCGCTAGCAACGGTCCCCGCCGATCCGGGGGCGACGGAACCGCGGATCTACTATCCCGGCTTCGAGGTCTGACCCGCTCGCATCCCGAAAGCGTTTAGTGCGACGCCTGAGTTCCCTGATGTGATGACCTACTGCTCTCGGAGGCACGTCCGCTTTTTTCCGAGAGTCGCTTCCTTAGCCGTCTCGGACCGCCTCGCGCCGGTCGCCGCCGCCGCGCGACGCCGACGACGACGGGCCTGTTAGGCCCACCAGTATCCCACCTCCACGTCACATCGAAGGTACCGACAAGCGACAAGCGTCCGTATAGACATTGCTGCGGTTTTGTTTCTTCAACTAAAACCGTGTAATTTATACGGAAGAGCGCCTGACTCGGAGATATGACAAGCGTGGCACTCGCGTTCTCCGGCGGGCTCGACACGACGGTGTGCGTGTCCCTGTTGCAGGAGGAGTACGGATACGACGAAGTGGTCGGCGTCACGGTCGACGTCGGGCAGCCACAGTCGGAGTTCGAGGAGGCACAGGAGACGGCAGACGCCCACGGGCTGGATCTGCACGTGGTCGACGCGAAAGACCAGTTCGCGGACCTCTGTTTCGACTCGGTGCGCGCGAACGCGACGTATCAGGGCTACCCGCTCGGGACGGCGCTGGCGCGTCCGGTCATCGCCAACGCAATCCTCGACGTCGCCGAGAAAGAGGGCTGTGACGCCCTCGCGCACGGGTGTACCGGCAAAGGGAACGACCAACTCCGCTTCGAGGTCGTCTGGCGCGCCTCCGACCTCGACGTGATCGCGCCCGTTCGCGAACTGGAACTCACCCGCGAGTGGGAACAGCAGTACGCCGAGGAACACGATCTTCCCGTGCAGTCGGGGAATTCGGGCGTCTGGTCGATCGACACCAACCTCTGGAGTCGCTCCGTCGAGGGCGGCCAGTTGGAAGATCCCAACTACGTCCCGCCGGAGGACATCTACGAGTGGACCCGGGATCCCGCGAACGCGACCGAGACCGAACTGGTGGAGATCGGGTTCGAGAACGGATATCCGATCGCGCTGAACGGTGAAGCCCTCTCGCCGGCCGAACTCATCGAGACGCTGAACGAGCAGGCAGGAAATCACGGCGTCGGCCGGACGGATATGATGGAAGACCGGATGCTCGGGCTGAAAGTTCGTGAGAACTACGAGCATCCGGCGGCGACGACGCTACTCACCGCTCACGAGGCGCTGGAGCAACTCGTGCTCACGCAAGACGAGCGCGAATTCAAGCGTGCGATCGACGACGAGTGGGCCCAGAAGGGCTATCAGGGTCTCGTCGAGCACCCACTCATCGACGCCCTGGACGGCTTCATCGCGGAGACGCAAACCCGCGTCACCGGATCCGTTACGGTGAAATTCGAGGGCGGCCAGGCCCGCGCTGTCGGCCGCGAATCGGAGTACGCGGTCTACTCCGAAGACGCCGCCTCGTTCAACACCTCCGGCGTCGGTGACATCACCCAGCAGGACGCGACGGGCGTCGCGAAGTACCACGGCTTCCAGTCGCGGCTCGCCAACGCCGCGGCCGAAGCCGCCGAGAGCGACGACGAAGGCGACGGGGAGTGAGATGACCGACGGCGAGGATCACAGCGACGGTTCGGGGTCGCAGGACGGCGAGAGCGCGGCCGACGGCGACGGACCGGGCGTCGTTCGCCGGGACCGCTTCAGCGGCGGGCCAGCACGCGGTTTTCTGTCCAGCCTCGCGGCCGACGAACGGATCTTCGCCGCGGACCTCGCGGTCGACCGTGCGCACGTCGTGATGCTCGCCGAGCAAGGAATCGTCGCCGACGACGTCGCGGGCGAAATCCTGACCGCCCTCGACGCAGTCGAGTCGGCGGGCCACGGCGCGCTCCCCGACGGCGAAGACGTCCACGAGGCGATCGAGACGGCCGTCGTCGAGCGAGTCGGGCCCGACGGCGGCAAGATGCACACCGCTCGGAGCCGCAACGACGAGGTGGCGGCCTGCATCCGCTACCGCCTGCGCGAGGATCTCCTCGACTCGATCGAGGCGATTATCGCGCTTCGGGAGGCGCTTCTCGACACCGCTGCCGAGCACGTCGACACGGTGATGCCGGGCTACACGCACCTCCAGCCGGCCCAGCCGACGACGGTCGCGCACTTCCTGCTCTCGTACGAGTCGGCGGCCGCCCGCGACACGGCGCGCCTGCTGGACGCCCACGACCGGGCGAATCGCTCACCCCTCGGTGCGGCGGCGTTCGCGGGGACGCCTTTCGACGTCGACCGCCAGCGGACGGCCGACCTGCTCGGCTTCGACGGCGTGATCGAGAACTCGATGGACGCCTCTGCGGGGCGAGATTTCCTCGCGGAGTCGACAGCGGCGCTCGCAACCCACGCCACCACGCTGTCGGGCCTCGCCGAAGACCTGGTGCTCTTTGCGAACAGGGGCTACGTCGACCTCGCAGACGAGTACTCCTCGACGTCGTCGATTATGCCCCAGAAAGTGAACCCGGACACGCTCGAACTCGTTCGCGCGGTCGCCGGCGACGCCGTCGGCGGCCTGACGGGACTGCTGACGACGCTGAAAGGGCTGCCGCGTGCGTACAACCGCGATCTTCAGCGCGCGACCCCGCACGCCTGGGAGACCGTGGACGCGGTGTCAGAAGCGGCGGCCGTCGCAGCGGGCGCAGTCGGAACCGCTGAGTGGCCCGTGGAGACGCTGGCGGCGGCGGCTGGGACGGGTTTCTCGACGGCGACAGGCGTTGCGGACGCGCTCGCAATGGCCGGCGTGCCGTTCCGCACCGCCCACGAAGTGCTGGCGGAGGCGGCCGAACGCAGCGGCGGCGAGACGCCGACCGTCGCAACACTTGACGAGGTCGCAGTAGATGTACTCGGCGCGTCGCTGTTCGAATACGTGAGCCGCGAGCACGTCGAGGCCGCGCTCGATCCCGCCGAGAGCGTCCGGAGTCGCGACTCCCCCGGTGGCCCCGCGCCCGAGGCGGTCGCGTCGCAACTCGACGCTGCCGGGGCCGGCATCGACACCGACAGCACGGCACTCACGTCGCGCCGCGAGATGCTCGACGAAGCCACATCGACGCTGGCGGCGGCGGTGGAGACGTATGTCTGAGCCGCGACCCGCGCGGCGGCCCGACTCCGAGGTGCCCCGGGGTCCGCCTGACCCGCCGTCGCGGTCGGTTCTGCGACGGTCCCCTCCCGGGGACAATACCATATGAAATCAGACATAGATTTCACACGTACGGATTGACCGTCTGTTTTACGCCGTTAGTGGTTATGCCGCTTGGGTAATTTATCCGATAACTTCGATGGGTTTAAGTCGCTTCCTTGCCCACCGACTGATATGGCAGAGACCATCACCGCAGAAGATCCGCTGAGTGGAGAAGAGATCGAAATCCCCGCCGACGTCGAGGTCGGCGAGATCGTCGATAGCCCCGCCACGGGCGCGGAACTGGAAGTCGTCTCGACCGATCCGATCACACTGGAGGAAGCCCCGGAGCTCGAAGAGGACTGGGGCGAGTGAAATGAAGGTTGGGCTGCTCTACTCCCGGATCCGGAGAGACGAGAAGCTCCTCCTCTCGGAGCTCCGCGAGCGCGGCCACGAGGTGACGAAAGTCGACGTCCGGACGGAGCAGTTCAACATTTCACAGGCACCCGACGTCTTCGAGGGACTAGACATCGTCGTCGACCGGTGTCTGGCCACGAGTCGGAGCCTCTACATCACGCAGTTCCTCGAATCCTACGACATCCCGGTGGTCAACGCGGCGGAGACGGCTGACGTCTGCGCGGACAAGGTGAAAAACAGCCTCGCGCTGGAGGCGGCCGGCGTCCCGACGCCGAACACGGAGGTGGCCTTCACGACGGACAGCGCGCTAGAGACGGTCGAACGGTTCGGCTACCCCTGCGTGATCAAACCCGTCGTGGGCTCGTGGGGGCGGCTGATGGCGAAGGTCGACTCGCGCTCGGCCGCAGAGGCCATTCTCGAACACAAGGCGACGCTCGGCCACTACCAGCACAAAGTGTTCTACGTGCAAGAGTTCGTCGAGAAGCCCGGCCGCGACATCCGCGTCGTGGCCGTCGACGGCGAGCCAATCGCCGCAATGACGCGCTCGTCGGACCACTGGCTGACCAACGCCGCGAAGGGCGGCGAGGTCGCGGCCTTCGAGGTCGACGACCGCGCGCTCGAACTTGTCGAAGCCGCGTCCGCTGCGGTCGGCGGCGGACTCCTCGGTATCGACCTGATGGAGACGGGAGACGACTACACGGTCCACGAGATCAACCACACCGTCGAGTTCAAAGCCCTGAACGACGCCGTCGACGTCGACGTACCGAGCGCAGTCGTCGACTGGCTCGAAAGGAAAGCGAACACGGAGACGGAGGCAGCGATATGAGCGCCGAAACCGACCCCGAGTTCACTGCCGGCGTCGTCGGCGGGTCGGGCTTCACCGGCGGCGAACTCCTCAGGCTCCTGTATCAACACCCCGAGTTCGACGTCGTGCAGGCAACGAGTCGCTCGAAAGAGCGGAAGACGGTGGGGCACGTCCACCCGAACCTCCGGGAGATGGACCTTCGGTTCACCTCGCCCGAGGAACTCGAATCGGTGGACGTGCTCTTTACGGCGACGCCTCACGGCGTCTCGATGGAGCACATCGACCGGTTCCGCGAGGCCGCTGGCACCGTCGTCGACCTCTCGGCGGACTTCCGGCTGAGTAGCGAAGCACAGTACGACGAGTGGTACGACGGCCACGTCTGCCCCGAGTACTTGGCGGAGGCCGAGTACGCGCTGCCCGAAATAAACAGAGCGAACCTCCCCGGCGCAGACCTGATCGCCTCCGGCGGCTGCAACGCCACAGCGACGATCCTGGGCCTGAAACCGCTGTTCGACGCCGGGATCCTCGATGGCGATGAACAGGCCGTCATCGACGTGAAGGTCGGCTCTTCGGAGGGCGGTGCCGGCGGCGGCGACGCCTCTAGTCACCCGGAGCGCTCAGGCATCGTCCGCCCGTACGCCCCGACCGGCCACCGCCACGAGGCCGAAATCGAAGCGTTCCTCGGTCTCTCCGTTTCGTTCACCGTTCACGCGGTCGAGATGACCCGTGGTGCGAGTGCGACCTGTCACCTCTTCCCGAACGCGCCGGTCTCGAAAGGTGACCTCTGGGGCGCCTACCGCGACGCGTACGCCGACGAGCCGTTTATGCGGACCGTCGCCGGCGGGGGCGGTGTCTACCGCTATCCCGAACCGAAGGCGGTCGCCGGCACCAACTACGGCGAGGTCGGCTTCGAGATCGACCCCGGAAACAGAAGACTGGTCGTCTTCTCGGCAATCGACAATATGATGAAAGGCTCGGCCGGACAGGCCGTCCACGCCGCGAACGTCGCGCTCGGGATCGAGGAGACTGCCGGCCTGTCGTTCACTGGTCTCCACCCCGTCGGCGCGCCCTGACCGGACGACACGCGGTTCGATCACACACCACTTTCGACGATGACGCACGACGCTCACCCACACGACGCACGCGACGCCCGCCAAACGCAGAGCCGCGACCGCGCGAGCGGTCTGCGACTCCGAACCGACGGAGGTGCGCGAGGCGACGAGAGCAACGCGTCAGGCCCGCCGGTCGTCGTGAAGGTCGGTGGCGCACGGGCGGTGGATCCCGCCGGTGCGGTCGCAGACGTCGCAGCGCTCGTCGAGTCCGGTCGTGAGGTCGTCGTCGTCCACGGCGGTTCGACCGCCGTCGACGACACGCTCGAAGTGCTCGGCGAGGAGCCGACGTACGTGGAGACACCGGACGGCGTCGTCGGCCGCTTCACCGACGAACGCGCGATGGAAGTCTTCTCGATGGTGATGCCCGGGAAACTCAACACCGACCTCACCGTCACTCTCCAGAACGCCGGCGTCGACGCCCTCGGCCTCTCAGGCGTGGACGGCGGGCTGTTGACCGGCCCGCGGAAGTCGGCCGTGCGGGTGATCGAGGACGGGAAGAAGAAGATCAAACGCGGCGACCACTCGGGGAAGATCACCGGCGTGGACGGCGATCTGCTGGACCTGCTCCTGACACAGGGGTACACGCCGGTCGTCACGGTCCCGATGTTGGCCGACGACGGCGTCGCGGTCAATGCCGACGCCGACCGGGCGGCCGCAGCCGTCGCCGGCGCACTCGGCGGCAAACTGGTCGTCCTCACGGACGTGGCCGGCGTTTACGCCGACCCCGACGACGAGTCGACGCTGATCGGATCGGTGGAGACGCCGGAAGAATTCGACGCGCTAAAGAACGCTGCGGAAGGATTTATGAGTAAGAAAGTGATGGCAGCCAATGAGGCGCTCGACGGTGGCGCGACGACCGTCATCGTCGCTGACGCGAACGCCGACGATCCGATCCTGTCGGCACTCGATGGCGGCGGGACGCACATCGAGGCGAGCGCGATCGGCGACGCGCAGACGAACGCCGAGGACGTGGAGGCGACAGGATGACTGGCGGATTCGTCTTCTCCGAGAAACCGATCCCGATCGAGTCGGGGAAGGGTGCGTACCTCTACGGCGAGGACGGCACCGAGTTCCTCGACTTCGGGGCGTCGTACGCGGTCGCCGCCCTCGGACACGCTCACCCGGCCGTGACTGAGGCCGTTCAGGATCAGATCGGGACGCTGACATACGTGCAGGCGTCGTATCCGGTCGACGCCCGGACGGAACTGTACCAGAAACTGGCGGCGCTCGCGCCCGGCAACATCGAGAACGTCTGGCTCTGTAACTCCGGCACCGAGGCCAACGAGGCCGCGATGAAGTTCGCTCGCTCGGCGACGGGCCGCTCAAAGATCGTTGCGACCAAGCGCGGCTTCCACGGCCGGACGCTCGGTGCACTCGCGATGACCTGGAAAGACAAGTACAAGGAGCCGTTCGAGCCGCTGGCGGGCGGCATCGAGTTCGTCCCGTACGACGATCCCGAGGCGCTCTCGGAGGCCGTAGACGAGGAGACCGCTGCGCTCTTTTTGGAACCGGTTCAGGGCGAGGGCGGCATCCACCCGGCGTCGGCGTCGTATCTCGAACACGCCCGCGAAGTGACTGAGGACGCCGGTGCGGCGCTCGTCTTCGACGAGATCCAGACGGGCGTCGGGCGCACCGGCGACCTCTGGGCGTGTGAGGGCATCGGTGTCGAACCCGACATCCTCACCTCCGCGAAGGGCATCGCTAACGGCCTGCCGCTCGGCGCGACGCTCGTGAAAGACTGGATCGCCGAGGAGTCCGGCGATCACGGCTCGACTTACTCGGGCGGCCCGGTCGTCTGCGCTGCCGCCAATGCCACGCTCGACACTATCATCGAGGAAGACGTGCCGGCTACCGCCGCACACGTCGGCGAGTACCTGCAACACGAACTCGAAGTCGCCACCGAGGAACACGACCTACCCGTCCGGGAGATTCGGGGACTGGGCCTGATGATCGGTGTGCAGGTGAAACGCGGGGCCAACCGCGTACTGAAGAACCTCGCGCTCTCCGAGCAGGTGCTCGCGCTGCCGGCGGGTCGAACGGTCGTCCGCCTGCTGCCGCCGCTCATCATCGACGAGGACCACGCCGACCAGTTCGTCGACTCGTTCGTGGAGGTGCTCGGATGACCCTCGAACTCGACCCCGAGAAGACGGCCGAGTCGCGGATCGAGAACGCGGACGTTCCGGCGGATCCCGAAGCGATGTACGCCGATTTCGACGCCGACGGGGCCTCGAAACTCCTTCGAGACGGCGGGATGGCCTTCGCGACCGAACACGAGGTTTTCGACGTCCAAGACGGACTCACCGACGGGCTGACCGAGGCGCAGACGCTGTTGGCCGATCTGGTTTCGATCCCCTCGCCGTCCGGTGAGGAGGCCGCCGCGGCCGAGCGCCTGAAGAGCTTCTTCGAGAAACACGGCCGCAAGGTGTGGATCGACGAGGTCGGGAACGTCCGCGCTCCCGCTGACGACGCTGTCCTGCTTACCTCCCACATCGACACCGTCCCGGGCGATGTGCCCGTCGAGATCGACAACAACGTGCTGTGGGGTCGCGGCAGCGTCGACGCGACCGGCCCGCTCGCGGCGATGGCCGTCGCGGCCGTCAGAGCCGGTGTCTCGTTCGCCGGCGTTGTCCAGGAGGAGACCAGTTCGACCGGTGCGTGGCACCTCGTCGACGACCGCGAGGAACCCGACGCGGTGATCAACGGCGAGCCCTCCGGGTGGGACGGCATCACGCTCGGTTACCGGGGCTTTCTCTCGGGGACCTACGTCTCGACAAGCGAACTCGGCCACTCCTCGCGGCCGGCGGACAACGCCATCCAGTCGGCCGTGAACTGGTGGTCGCGCGTCGCGGAGTTCTTCGACACCGATGAGTCCGACGGCGTCTTCGACACCGTCACCACCAAGCCAGTCAACTTCGACGGCGGCCCGACGGATGACGGACTCGCCGTCGAGGCGACAGTCGACGTTCAGTTCCGCGTCCCGCCGAAGTTCACCATCGACGACATCCGGGAGGTCGCCGAGGGCGAACTCACGCGCGGCGGCGTCCACTGGGAGAAACCCATCCCGCCGGTGATGACCAGCCCCCGCACCGAAGTCGGCCGGGCGTTCCGCGCCGCGATCCGGTCGGCTGGCGGCAAACCCCGCCTCCTGCGGAAGACCGGCACCAGCGATATGAACATCTACGCCGGCGGGTGGGACTGCCCGATGGCGACCTACGGCCCCGGCGATTCGGACCTGGATCACGCCCCGAACGAACACCTCGACCTCGCGGAGTTCGAAAGTTCGATCGAGGTGCTCGTGACCGTCTGCGAGCGCCTGCAGGAACAGGACACGGAGTGACCTCCCGATGCTCGAAACCGACCACTTCCTCGACATCGACGACCTCTCGACGGACGAACTGCACGCGGTCCTCGACCGTGCGGCGGCAATCGAGGCGGGCGAGGACGACGCCCGACTGTCTGAGCAGACGCTCGGGATGCTCTTCGAGAAGCCCAGCACCAGAACCCGGATCTCTTTCGAGACCGGAATGACCCAGTTGGGCGGCCACGCCATCTTCCTCGGCCCCGACGACATCCAACTCGGCCACGGTGAACCGCTCTCGGACACCTCACGGGTCCTCTCGCGCTACGTCGACGCCGTGATGGCGCGGCTGTTCGACCACGAGGATCTGCTGGAGATCGCCGAGTACGCCGACGTCCCCGTCGTCAACGGTCTCACCGACGACGCCCACCCCTGTCAGACGCTCGCGGATCTGTTGACGATCAGGGATGCCTTTGGCGGCTTCGACGACGTTCAGGCCGCGTGGGTCGGCGACGGCAACAACGTCGGCCAGTCGTTCGTCATCGGGGCGGCGATGGTCGGCCTGGACCTGACAGTCGCGACGCCCGAGGGGTACGGGATGGACGACGCCGTGCTCGAACAGGCGGCAGAGATCGGCCATCCGCCGACGGTCGTCGACGACCCCGAGGCGGCGGTCGCCGACGCCGACGTGGTCTACACCGACGTGTGGATCTCGATGGGGCAAGAGGACCAGCGCGAGGAGAAACTCGCGGCGTTCGAGGGTTATCAGGTGAACGAGGCACTCCTCGCAGACTCCGACGCGCAGGTGATGCACTGTCTGCCCGCCCACCGGGGCGAAGAGATCACCGACGCGGTGCTGGAGTCCGAGCGGGCCCTCGTATGGGACCAAGCAGAGAACCGCCTGCACGCCCAGAAGGGACTGCTCGTCGAACTGCTGGACGCCTGAGCACGCCGTTCTCGTCGCGGACCATCGATCACCGAGCCCCGCACTCCGGACGGCAATCGCTTTTATCCCCGTGGGCCGATTACGTCAACCATCACCACTGAAATCGAGGACGAAACGGACTCGGAGACCACCGCGAGTCCAGAACGGCGATTCAACGTAACGATCGACCGCACCGCGAGCCACATCGAGGATTTCGTCCATATCGTCGAAATCGCAGCGGCTGCCATCTTCGCGCTTCTGTTCGCGATCGGCGTCATCGACCTCGCCATACAGATACTCGAGCGGATTCAGAGCGGCGAAATCGCCAATCCACGGGCCGTCATCAAGATCATCGACACCGGGTTGCTCCTGCTCATCATCGTTGAGGTGTATCAGACAGTCATCGCGTACACCCAACGAACCGATACCCGTCGGATCGTTCGGCTGATCATCTACACGGGAATCATCGCCGTCATCAGAAAACTGATCATCTTCCGAACGACCGACTACGCGTCGACGCAAGATGCCCTCTTCGCCGCGACGGCGTACACGCTGACACTCGTCAGCCTCAGCGTGATCCTCTATATCGAGCAGCGGGCGATTACCGAGTAACGCGGCTCTCGTCCGAGCCTTTTAATCCGAGGAAGGCGGAGCATTAACCGTGTCGACGACCGGCGAGTACGAACGGTTCTTCCCCTACGAGGAGCCGTATCCGAATCAGCGCTCGGCGATGGCGGAGATTGCTGCGGCGCTGGACGACGAGCGCGACGTGCTCTTGGAGGGCGCACCGGGGACTGGCAAGACCCTCTCGGCGCTCGTGCCCGCGCTGGAGTACGCGCGGCGGACAGACAAGACAGTCGTCATCACCACGAACGTCCACCAGCAGATGCGCCAGTTCGTCGAGGATGCCCGCGCGATCACCCGCGAGGAACCGCTCCGCGCCGTGGTGTTCAAAGGCAAGTCCTCGATGTGTCACATCGACGTGGAGTATCAGGAGTGTCAGACGCTCCGCGATACGACCCGAACGCTCGTCGATAAAGAGGAGGAACGGGCCGAACTGACCGAGCAGGCCGAGGCGCTCTTAGATCGGATCCGCGAGGGCGCAGACGGCGCGGCCGAGGCTCGAAGCGCGGTCACTGACGAACTCGACGACATCGAAGACGAACTTGAGGAACTCCGCGAGGGCAACATCTGTGAGCACTACTACAACAACCTCGAACGGTCGAACGACGAGTTCTTCGAGTGGCTCTTCAGCGACGTCAGGACGCCCGAAGAGATCTACGAGTACGCTCACCAGCGGCAACTCTGCGGGTACGAACTCCTCAAAGAGGGAATGGAGGCGGTCGATCTGGTCGTCTGCAACTACCACCACCTGCTCGATCCGAACATCCGCGAGCAGTTCTTCCGGTGGCTCGGCCGCGACCCCGAGGAGGTCGTGACCGTCTTCGACGAGGCGCACAACATCGAGTCCGCCGCCCGCGATCACGCCAGTCGGACGCTCACCGAGAACACGCTCGAAGAGGCGCTCGGGGAGTTGGAAGACGCCGCCGACTCACGCGCAGGGCCGGCCGAGAACGTCCTTTCTGCGTTCCTGGGTGCGCTTCGGGAGACGTACGACGGCGCGTTCGGCTTCGGCGAACGAGAGCAGGTGGGTGAGGAGTGGTACGACCTCTCGATTGCGAACGCCGACCGACGAGACGACCTCACGCTCGCGTTCTTAGACCGCTACGAGGGTCGCGGTATCGACGCGGAGGTCGATCTCGCGCTCCAGTTGGGCCGCGCGCTCGACCAGGCCTACGAGGACGCGTATCGTGAGGGCGAGGCGACGACCCGATCCGAGTGTCAGACCCTCCAGGCCGCGGAGTTTATCGCGACGTGGATGGCCGACGGCGGCGAACTGGGGCAACACCCGATGTGTTCGGTTCGCCGCGACGCCGGCACCGACGAGATCTACGGGCGCGCGGAGCTGTACACCTGCATCCCCCGCGAAGTGACCGAGGGACTGTTCGAGGAGGTCCACGCTAGCATCCTGATGTCGGCGACGCTCCGCCCCTTCGACGTCGCCGAGGACGTGCTGGGGCTCTCGGACCCGGCGACGATGGCCTATGGGCTCGAATACCCCGAGGAGCGCCGTCGGACGCTCACGGTTGCGGCCCCGGCGCTGTTCAGTTCCGAACGGAACGATCCGGAGACGCAGTCGGTCGTGGCCGACGTCCTGACGGACGCGGCGCGATTTACGCCGGGGAACGCGCTGTTCTTCTTCCCCTCGTACTCGGAGGCCGAGCGCTACCACGATCGGCTTCGGAGCCGCGCCGACGTCGACGGTGAGGTCCTCCTCGATGGGTCCGACGTGGAGACCGAGTCGCTCCGACAGCGGTTCGTTGACAGCGACGACGCCGCGCTGTTCACGTCGCTGTGGGGTACCCTCGCAGAGGGGGTCAGTTTCGACGGCGACGATGCCCGCACGGTCGCCGTCGTTGGCGTTCCATATCCGCACCTCTCCGAGCGAATGGAAGCGGTCCAGGACGCCTACGAGCGCGCGTACGAGGACAGAAACGGTGCAGGCTGGCGCTACGCCGTCGAGATTCCGACCATCCGAAAGACCCGACAGGCCCTCGGACGCGTCATTCGCTCGCCGGACGATTTCGGCGTCCGCTTGCTGGTCGACAAGCGCTACACGCAGGCGAGCGCGGATATGGGCAAGTACGGCGTCCGCGAGAGTTTCCCCCGCGAGGAGAGCGCAGAACTCGTCGACGTCTCGCCGGAGAAACTAAAGTTCGCAATGTTGAACTTCTACGCCGATCTCGACGCCTACGGCGGCGAACCGCCACAGCCGTGAGTGCGGGGTGGCCGTGGGACTCGACAGCCGAACGGCTGATAGGCTTTCGAACCAATTGCCAAATAATGCGCATACAGCCTCCAGGTCCGTCGGGCGTCCCCTTCCTCGGCAACGTCGGCCAGTACGCCCGAGGCCCCTTCGATTTCCTCACCGAGGTTGCCGACGCCTACGGAGACGTGGCACGCTTCGAACTCGGACCGCTCGAAACGTACCTCCTGACGAACCCGAAAGATATCGAACGCGTTCTCGTGAGCCAGGACGCCAAGTTCGGTAAACCGGATTTCCAGGAAGGTGCGCTGGGGGATCTCGTCGGCGACGGCCTGCTCATCGGCGACGGCGAGACGTGGCAGCGACAGCGCCAACTCGCTCAGCCCGCGTTCCACCCCAAGCGGATCGAGGCGCTGGGCGACCGGATCGCCCACCACGCCCGGGAGATGTGCGACGACTGGGCGGCCGGCGACCTCCGAGACATCAACGAGGAGATGACGAAGGTGACCGTCCGGATCATCGTCTCGGTGATCTTCGGCGCGGAGCTGACCGACGACCGGATAGAGCGGATCCAGGAAAGTCTCGAACCGATCGTGCGACGCTTCGAACCCGACCCCGTTCGGGTGCTCGTCCCCGACTGGGCCCCGACCCGGGACAACCGTGACTACCGCGAGTCGATCCGAACGATAGAGGGCGTGATCGACGAGATTCTGGCCGAACGGGCCGGTACGGAACACGACCCGAGCGTGGATTCCGCCAGCGACGCAGTCGGCCCGAGCGACCAGCCGACGGACCTCGTCTCGATTCTCCTCCGAGCGCGTGACCGCGGCGAGCAGACCGACGGCCAACTCCGCGACGAACTGATGACGATACTGCTCGCCGGCCACGAGACGACGGCCCTGGCGCTCTCGTACACGTGGTACTTACTCTCGACCCATCCGTCGGCGGCGAGCCGCGTTCACGCCGAACTAGCGGCTGTCTGCGGCGACGACCCGCCGACGCCGGCCGACGTCCGCGAGTTCGAGTACACCGAGCGGGTGTTGCAGGAGGGAATGCGGCTGTACCCGCCCGTGTACGCCATCTTCCGACAGCCAAAAGTCGACGTTCGACTGGCCGGCTACCGGATTCCGAAGGGCACGGCGATAATGATGCCGCAGTGGGTCGTCCACCGATCGGACCGCTGGTACGACGATCCCGACGCGTTCGACCCCGACCGCTGGCTCCCCAAGCGCCGCGCGGAGCGTCCGCAGTTTGCGTACTTCCCCTTTGGCGGCGGCCCGCGCCACTGCATCGGCAAACACCTCGCGCTACTCGAATCGAAACTCATCCTCGGAACGATCGCCCAGGCGTACGAACTCGAGGCCGTCCGGGATCAACTCCCCCCGCTGCGCGGATCGCTGACGATGCACCCGGACGAGCCGATCGGGATGCGGATCCGCGAGCGAGCGGACTGAGACGGTCTGGCGGTTCTTTGGGTCGAGTGCGTTCGATCACCTCAGCGGGAGGCGAGCGGCAGCCTCGCGGTAACGCGAGTCCCAGATCTGCAACTCGCCTGCGGTCCACTCGATCGGGTCGATTTCGCGGCGCGCGATGAGATCAGTCGCGTCGTCGATTCGGCCTCCACGGGCGAGCGTGACGTGCGGGACGTACTCGTCACCCTCCAACTCCGGGACGGTGCCGAATACCTCGCAGAGCCGCCGGTGAAGGGTGTGGAGATCCGCACTCTCGACGTCGAGGTAGACCACAGGGCCGGAGCCGCGAGTCGGAATCTCGAAGCAGTCGAGCCCCGAGATCCGGAGGTCGATCTCATCCACGCCCCGGAGCAGCGGTCGCAGTCGCTCACGGAGTCGCGGGAGCGAGTCGGCCTCGTCGTCGAGCGCGGTGTCGAAGCGCTTGGCGAGGAGCGTGTGCCGCTCGCGGATCCGCTCGAAGCGCGTGAGCTCGGGGTGGAGGTCGGCGGCGAGGCGATCGACCCGCCCCGGAACCGGGACGTTCAGGCTGAACACGCTCCCGTGTGGGTCTTCGCCCGACAAGAAGGCGTCGGGAACCGACGCGGGACGACATCGGGGGGTGTGAAAGCGGTGAGGCCGCGCGGGCGGAGCGGTCGGAGGCCCGGTTCAACCCCCTCATCTTGCGCATTCTGATCAGTACTCCCGTCGCGACGTACGACTGCCACCGCTCCCCGAGAGTTATTGGTCGCGACCGGGATCTTCAGGTATGAGAAACCGGCGTTGGACCACCCGGCGGAGACTGCTCTCGGGGCTGTCGCGCACGTTCGCAATCGGGCTGGTGGCGGGCTGTAACGGGACCTCCGAGGGCTCGACGGCGGCCGGTGACCAACAGACAGCGACGGCGGCCGACGAGCCGTCAGCGACCGGCAGCACATTGACGGCGGCCGACGACGATCCGACGACAGCCGACATCGGAACAGCCACGAGCGAAGCCAGCCTGACTCCCCGGCCGCAACTCGACCTCCGCGAGGCGAACGTCGTCAGCGTGGCGTTCGACGCCGACGGTGAACGCTACACGTTCGACGTTACGCTGTATCACGACGACGAGGGCGAAGACGGCTACGCGAACTGGTGGCAGATCGAGCGCCTCGACGGGACGCGACTCGGCAGGCGCGAGTTGCTTCACGCGCACGCCGACCAGCCGTTCACGCGATCGGACACCGTCGAGGTGCCGTCGTCGGTGACGTGCGTCGTCGTCCGCGGGCACGATCAGACGCACGGGTACGGCGGCCGACTGCTGCTCGTCGATCTGGCGTCGGGCGCGACGCGAATGATCGAGCAGGGGGCTGACCGACAGTCGGTGAGCGAGCGCGACTGCCCCGGGTCGTGACATTCACCCCGGAACCGACGTGGGTGAGTTAGCCCCGCTCGCTACTGGGCTAGATCCGATCGAGGAGCCACAGCACGATCAGGGCGATGACGGTGAGTCCCACAAGCGGTTGCAGCGGGCCGAGAATCCATCCGACGATGCCGAGCACGCCTTCGATGACCTCTAGGATCAGCCACACCACCACGAGGCTCAGGATGATCTGCAGTAGATCCTCCACATCCAGCGCTCCGCGGTCGGTGTCGGGACTCAGTCGGTGCATAGTCCGTGAGTCGATATTCACAGGCATGTGCCTTCGGATATATGATAGCCAGGAGATCGGTTCGGTTCCGACGGGGCCCCGGTGCGGGACACCCTTAATGTGACACGTTCCCAACGTTCAGTATGGCGAGTCTCTTCCGGGAACTTGGCCGTCTCTCCGCCGGTAGCATCCCCAACTGGATTGGTCCCGCAGTCGGCGTCGCGCTGATCGCCGCGATCACCTTCGCCCTCTTCGGGAACGATCCGACGACGGTCCTCGGGATCGTCGCGCTCGCGCTCGCGGCCGCGGCGGTGTACAGCACGGTCGAGATCGTTGACGCCTACGAGAAAGAAGCGCTGACCGTGTTCGGAGAGTACCGCAAACTCCTCGGACCCGGTTTCAACGTCATCCCGCCGTTCGTGTCGCGGACCTACCCGTTCGATATGCGGACGCAGACGATCGACGTGCCGGAACAGGAGGCGATCACCCGCGACAACTCACCCGTCACCGCCGACGCCGTCGTCTACATCCGGGTGATGGACGCAAAACGGGCCTTCCTCGAGGTCGACAACTACAAGCGCGCGGTGTCGAACCTCGCACAGACCACGTTACGGGCTGTGATGGGTGATATGGAACTTGACGAGACGCTCTCGGAGCGGGAGAAAATAAACCGTCGGATTAACGAGGAACTCGACGAACCGACCGACGAGTGGGGCATCCGCGTCGAGAGCGTCGAAGTCCGCACCGTCAAGCCCAGTCGCGACGTCCAGAGCGCGATGGAGCAACAGTCCTCCGCCGAGCGCCGCCGCCGGGCGATGATCCTCGAAGCGCAGGGCGAGCGCCGCTCGGCGATCGAATCGGCTCAGGGCGAGCAACAGGCGAACGTCATCAGCGCACAGGGGACGAAGCAGGCCTCGGTCCTCCGGGCACAAGGCGACGCGATCGCGACCGTACTGCGGGCGAAGTCCGCCGAGTCGATGGGTGAGCGCGCAATCGTCGAGCGGGGGATGGAGAGTCTCGAGACGATCGGCCAGGGCGAGTCGACGACGTTCGTCCTCCCGCAGGAACTTACGAGTCTCTTCGGCCGCTACGGTCGGCAACTCACCGACTCCGACGTTCAGGAGTCGGCGGGGCTCGACAGTCTCGACTTCGACGCGGAGACGCGCGAACTGCTCGGCATCGACGACGTAGAGGAGATCGTCGAGTCTGTCGACGGGATCGGAAACGCCAGCGACCTGGACGACCGATCAGAGGACGTCGCGGCCGATACCGACGTCGAGCTGAACGTTGAGGACGCCTACGAGCAGGACTGACCCCGCAAAGTAGTCGAACGATCGTTACAGTTATTTTGTGTCCCGGTCGTCCTGCAGATATGAGTCACGAACGCGGCCCGCCCGTCTCGGGCGGTGAGGAGACGCCACCGAATTCGGAAAACCGTGTTCTCGACCGGCTGAAACAGCATTTCCTCGAGTGGGCCGATCAGTACGTCGAGATGCGTGTGCGGGCTCGCCGGGAGTAGTAGCGACAGTCGACTCCGCGACGCAGTACCGGGAGTCAAACTGCTACTCGTCGGTGGTTCGGGTAGTGCTGACGGTCAAAACCGGCACGGGTGAGTGTCGGACGGTTCGTTCGGTCACACTCCCGACGAGATAGCGATCCAGTCCTGAGCGGCCGTGCGTTCCCATCACGACCACGTCGGCGCCGAGTTCTTCGATTAGATTGAGGATTTCGTTTTGCGGGATGCCGGTCACGATCGTCCGCTCGACTGCGATGTCGTCTGGGAGGTGCGCGACCGTCTCCTCGATTGCGGTTCCCGCGCGCTCGCGCTCGACCTCCTCCCAGGCCTCGGGAGCCAGCCCGCTGCTCGGACTCTCGAAGCGGTTCCGGGTGTCTGCGATGGAAACGACGTTAACCTTCGCCTCGGACGCCTCTGCGAGTGTTCCAGCGTGGGCCGCCGCCGAGAGCGACGCGTCGCTGCCGTCCGTTGGCAGCAGGATCCTCGCATAAGGACCGGACATCTCAGGCCACCCCCACGGCCATCAGGAACAGCGCCGCGGAGATAATCGCGAAGAGGCCGCCGACGAAGGTCTTGATCGTCGACGTACTGAGTGCATTCGAGACGTAGGGGGCGATCTGGCCGCCCGTGACTGTCGCCGGGACTGTGAAGATGACCATATTCCACGGTGTCGACGCCAGGCTGAGCGTGTGTCCCCCGACGAGGCCGCCGCCGAACACGTGGACCAGCGAGGCGAGGACGGCCGTCAGCGCGACCACGATGTGGTTCGTGCCAATGGCGATGCGGACGGGCACCGTCGTCCCGAGCATCGAGATGATGCCGAGTTCACCGATGCCGAATCCGGCGAGCCCCTGGAACGTCCCACCGATGCTGTAGTTGGCGAAGCGGCGGAGGTAGCCCCCGCGGGTGTACCGGTAGTCGTCGCCCTCGCGGTCGACGCGGGTGACGTTCCCGTCCTCATCGGTATCGACGCCCGCGGGCCCCAGTTTTCCCGCGTCGTTCGGGAGGTCGACCCGGCCGCCGTCCACCGCGGGGTCTTCGTCCGCAGAGCCTTCAGTCGGCTCATCGCTGGCCCCCTCGTGATCCAGATCGGTCTTGAACAGGAGGTACGACGCGGCAAGCAGTGCGATCCCCAAGAGGCCGTGGAAGACCGGCTCCGGGATAACGAACGAGAGCAACGCGCCGCCGACGACGAAGGGGACCGACCCTCCGACCAGCGTGAGCGCCAGCCGGCGATCCACGAGGCCGTACTGGATGAACGCGATGGCCGAACTCGACAGGCCGAACGCCTCGCTTATCAGTCCGACCTTGACGATCGTCTCCGGTTCCAGCGGGTTGGCTGCGAGCGGAAACAGGAAGATGAGAAACGGTACGAACAGTGCCGACCCGCTGATCCCGACGGTGTTGACGATCGTCGCGCCGGTCAAGAACACCGGGAAGAGCCACCAGAACTCGAGCCAGTAACTCATTTCGACGCCTGCGGGCGTCGGCGCGGTGAAGAACACCCCGAAGACGAACACGAGTGGCGCGAGGAAGACGAAAACGTGCTGATATCGGAGGAACGATCGCTGGACACGGGTGTATGAGACGGAACTCATTGGTGCGTATGCGTTAGTTACGATCCGGATGCTCAGTCGTCCGGCGGGGAGAACGAGCGGCAGGCGGTCGGACGGGCGAGACGACAGCGTGATTACGGTCTGTGGCAGCAGCGAAGACGGCCGATTCGAGCGGTGAGAACGCGGGGAGCGAGGGCATTTAGGTGAATCCCCCACGAGCATCGCGACGGTAACGTTGGCCGACACCGCGGCGCGCTGAATCCAGACACATCGTAGCCGCTGCATAACAACGACCGAAAAATAAGTCTTGAGATCTGGGGCTCATCGGTGTAGTTTTTATTTCGACGGAGTCAGAGCTCACCTCTCTCTAGCCCGTGCCGCAGGACGCTTTCGCTGCACGCTACCGACTCCGGATACACGGTCACTTCGCTCGGTGACCGTCTCGAACGGGTGCTCCGGCGGGATCAGTCCTCGTCGGCGTCGGCCGACGCGCCCTCCACATCCTCGTCCGACCGTACCGGTTCGTTCAGACCGACCACGTCGGACGTCTCCTCTCCCGTCGGGACGCCGTCGATCGGATCCTCGACTGGGACGCCGTCAAGCGGATCGTCGCCGGGATCGACACCCTCCTCGCTCTCGCCGTCGCGGATCCCGAACTCCCGTCTGAGTTCGCGGATTCGGTCGCGGATGTCCGCGGCGAGTTCGAACTCCAGATTCTCGGCCGCCTCCGACATCCGACCTTCGAGGTAGGCGATCCGCTCGCTCGCTTCCTCCTCGTCGTCCGGCTCCTCGTCGGGCGCGTCGGTTCCGCTCTCACCGCTGCCCGGGAGATTTGTCTCGCCGACCTCTTTCTCGATTGTGGTCGGTTCGAGGCCGTGCTCCTCGTTGTACTCCCGCTGGATCCGTCGGCGGCGCTGTGTCTCTTCGATGGCGGACTGCATCGCATCGGTGGTTTCGTCGGCGTAGAGGACGACCTCGCCCGCGACGTTTCTCGCTGCTCGACCCATCGTCTGAACCAGCGTCGTCTCCGAGCGGAGGAAGCCCTGCTGGTCGGCGTCGAGAATGGCTACCAGCGAGACCTCCGGAATGTCGAGTCCCTCTCTGAGAAGGTTGATCCCGACGAGCACGTCGATGTTCCCCAATCGCAGGTCGCGAATCAGTTCGTGCCGCTCCAGTGTGTCGGTCTCGTCGTGCATATACGCGACGTCGACGCCGGACTCTTCGAGGAATTCGGTCAGGTCCTCGGCCATCCGCTTCGTGAGCGTCGTGACGAGCACGCGCTCGTCGCGTTCGATCCGCTCGTCCACCCGGTCCAGCAGGTCGTCGACCTGACCGGTGGCCTCCTCGATCTCGATTTCGGGATCGACGAGATGCGTCGGCCTGACGATCTGTTCGACGATCTGTTCGGAGTGCTCGCGCTCGTAGTCGCCGGGCGTCGCCGAGACGTAGAGCGTCCGGTCGGTCTTCTCCTGGAACTCCTCGAACGTCAGCGGGCGGTTGTCGTACGCCGTCGGTAGGCGGAACCCGTTCTCGACGAGCGAGTCCTTCCGCGACTTGTCGCCGGCGAACTGCCCGCGGATCTGTGGGAGCGTCTGGTGGGACTCGTCGACAACCGTGAGGAAGTCGTCCGGGAAGTAGTCCAAGAGGGTATACGGCGGTTCGCCCGACTTGCGGTCGGACATATGCACCGAGTAGTTCTCGATGCCCGAGCAGTATCCCGTCTCTCTGAGCATCTCGATGTCGAACGTGGTCCGCTCCTCGATGCGCTGGGCGGCGACGAGGTCGCCCTGTCGTTCGAAGTACTTCACGCGATCCTCCATCAGCGACTCGATCTCGCCGATCGCCTGTTCGAGTTTCTCCTCGGGAATCGAGTAGTGCTCGGCCGGGTGGATCAGGACCGCAGGCTCCTCGGAGACGACCTCCCCGGTCAGCGGATCCAGTTTCGTCATCCGGTCGACCTCGTCGCCCCAGAACTCGATCCGGGCGGCGTAGCGGCCGTACATCGGGTACACTTCGACGGTATCGCCGCGGACGCGGAACGTCCCCTGCTGGAAGTCGACGTCGTTGCGCTCGTAGTTCAGATCGACCAATCGCGCCAGCAGGTCGTCGCGGTCGATCTGATCGCCCAGTCCCACCCGCAGCGCCATATCGGTGTAGTTGGTCGGATCGCCCAGTCCGTAGATGGCCGACACGCTCGCGACGACGATGACGTCGTCGCGGGTGAGAAGCGACCGTGTCGCCGAG
Source organism: Halobellus sp. (assembly GCF_042218505.1). Lineage (NCBI taxonomy): Archaea > Methanobacteriati > Methanobacteriota > Halobacteria > Halobacteriales > Haloferacaceae > Halobellus > Halobellus sp. The sequence goes on along the minus strand of NZ_JBDGQZ010000008.1, from coordinate 38,942 downwards.
TGGCGCAGCCGATCGATCTCCTCGTTGATCGACATATCCTTGTCGATGTACGTATCGGTCTGTTCGACGTAGGCTTCGGGCTGGTAGTAGTCGTAATAGGAGACGAAGTACTCGACCGCGTTGTCCGGGAACAGGTTCCGGAACTCTTCGTACAGTTGCGCGGCGAGAGTCTTGTTATGAGCAATAACGAGGGTGGGTTGTTGCAGTTCCTCGACGGTCCACGAGACGGTGTTGGTCTTCCCGGATCCGGTGACGCCGAGCAGTGTCTGCTTCGTCATCCCCGACTCGAAGCCCTCGACCAGTTCTCCGATGGCGTCCGGCTGGTCGCCCGCGGGATCGAACGGCGCAGCGACACGGAAGTCCCGATCCACTGCCGGCCTATCGGGCGAGAGCGGACTCGACCCGGAGGTGTCACTCATCGAAATACGATAGTGGATACACGCACTTGAGACAGTCGGTGGTGTCGCCGTTGGGGGGCACGACCCCCCACCGCCGCGACGACTCGCTCGTCCCAGTCGCGGAGATACCGTGTAGCCCTCACCGCCTCTTACGACCCGACTCTCGGCCGCAATACCCCGGTGTTTACATGCCAGCACCCGTAGCACTCAATCGTCCGTAGCCGTCCCCGGTATGATCGACGACGCCCTCCCCCTCGACCGCCGCCCAGTCGTAGTGCTTCTGTTTCTCGCCATAGCCCTCTCGCTGGTCTTTTGGCCTTCCGGTGGAGCCATCCCTGGCGGCGACCCACAGGTCAGCGCGAACGTGAGTGAACGCTACCGGTCGATCGATTCGCTCACGGCGACCCGATCAGTCGTGATCCGCGAGAACGCGACGACGACCCACACGGTCGCGGACGTGACGCTGATACCGGGAACGGATCGCGAACGGATTCGGTTCCGGGACGGCGGGCCGGCCCGGTACGAACGGCGGATCTCGAACGGCTCTGTCCTGTGGCTCTACGACAGCGACCGGCAGAACCTGACCGTCGTCGAACTCGCCGGGACGCCGACCGCGGTGATGCCCGCCCGGATCCAGCGACTCGTCGCGGCCGCCGGCCTGACTGACGCCGCCGGACAACCACAGCAACCGACAGTCGCGCCGCTGCCGGTGGTTCCGCGCGGGTCACACCCCCGTCCCGAGGCCACTCGTGTCTACCGCGTCGAGTACGTCGAAACCGCCCCCGTCGGCGACCGAACGGCGTACGTCCTCAGCGTCGCGCCGGCGACGAACCGCAGCGACGTCGGATACCGACAGCGGCTCTGGATCGACACGGAGCGCTTCTATCCGCTCCGCACGCAGACCACCTGGAACGAGAGCGGCACCCGTCGCTCGGTGACGACCACCTACACGAACGTCACTTTCGACACGTCGATTTCGGCGGGTACCTTCCGTCCCGACGTCGGGTCCAACGTGACGATCAACCGCCTGGAGACGCCCGACACCGAGTGGTACCGGAGTGTCGATCGGCTCACCGAGCAGACCACAGTCACCGTCCCGCAACCGTCGGTGCCGCCGGCGTTCTCGCTGACGTACGCGACCCGGACTACCGGCCGCGTGCAGGGCGTCGGGCTCCGGTACACGGCTGACGGTCGTCGACTCACCGCCGCCAAGTACAATTTCACGTATGCGCTGGACGAGGGCGAGGCTGACCTCAGTATCGACGGCCAGCCGGCGACACTCGATCGCGGCCCAACGACCTCGTTGTCCTGGTCGTGTGAGCAGTACCGATACACAGTCCGCGGCACGGGCGTCGAGATCGATCAACTGGTCGATACTGGGCGGTCGATCGGGTGCCCGGCCTCCTGATTGTCTGCGCAGTTCCGAGCGTTTTCGCCCCAACTGCCTCGCGGCCACCAATAGTTGGGGCCGGAATTTCTGACTCTGAAACTCCGCCCGACGGTATATTATCCGTCGGTGCCTCAATCAACCTGCGATGGACGCCTCGCACAGAAGTTCGACGGCACCGCCGTCTACGACGTCGTTTCGTCCATCGCCGCCCGTATGGCCAACGCCCTCTCCCCGCTGACGTGTTCGCCCCTCCACTGCCGGAACCTGTCGTGGTTCCAGCCCCGACCCTTGACGCCTGTGCCCTCGTTGATTCGCTACGACGCCGCCGAGAGCGTCGATCGCCGGTCTTCACGACCCGATACGGGCGCGGCTTCAGGACTCGAAAGCCGTGGCGGCTTTTATTCGGCCGCCGGTCGTTCAGTCGAGTCGTGAGTGAGGATCCGGATCCGGGTGCCGTTCTCGACGTCCTCAGCGACGAGTACGCCCGGTCGATCCTCGCTGTAACGAGTGTCAAACCAATGTCTGCACAGCAACTCGCCGACGAGTGTGGGATGTCCGAGCCGACGGTGTACCGGCGGGTCGAACGACTACAGGAGCACGACCTCCTCGAAGAGCGCACGGAGATCCAAGACGACGGGAACCACTTCAGCGTCTACGCAGCGACGCTCTCGGAGGTCTCTATCGAACTGGATGAGGGTTCCTTCGAGGCCGACGTGCAGCGACGCGAACCGGAAGCGTTCCCGGGGGAACGGGAGTCAGACACCGCAGATCGCTTCGCAAAGATGTGGGAGAATCTCTGAGATGCCTGGGGGCGTTGCCGTCGTCGAGTGGCTGATCTTCGCGCTCGCGCTCGGTTCGACACTGGTCGGTGGCTACGTCGGGTACCAGGCGTACCGCGGATACCGCCGCCACGACAGTCGGACGATGCGGGCGCTGTCGCTCGGCCTGCTGCTTCTCACGACCGTCGCGTTCGGCCTCGCGTTCGTCGGGTCGCTCCTCCTGCGGGAGGGCTATCTCGGCCTGCAGTACCAGCAGCCGCTGACGCTCGCGACTCGCGGCCTGCAGTTCCTCGGAGTCGTCCTCATCGCGTACTCCCTGCACTCGCGAGAGTGATCCCGTTCATCGACCCCCTCGGCGGTTGCAGACGCCGCCTCCCACTCAGCCACTTATATCTTCAGGTGCGGGTTCTCCGTGAGAAACTCCACGGGCGATGTCTTATTGCTGTGGTGTGTCCCACCGAACACGATGGTCCCCACGAAGGCCTTGATCGACGCGAGATGCGACCCCTCCACTGCAGTGACCGACTCCGACTGCGCTTCGGCAGCCGAGCGACTCCTCGCCCTCGAACGGGCGACTGACCGACTCGGTGGCTCGTGAGCAATGGCGAGTCTCCTCCCCACCCGCCAGTCGGTCGCCTCACCAGCATCGACGCGTAAAGAGGTCGTCGTCGACGGCGACGACTCCGGACAGGCGCTCTCGGCGCTTTCCTCGGAGACGGCCAGACGGATTCTTGCGGCGCTTCGCGACGGTCCGAAACCGGTCTCCAAGATCGCCTCGGCCGCCGAGACGTCGCTCCAGAACGCGCGATACCACATCGAACGCCTCTGTGAGGCCGGGTTCGTCGAACCCGTCGATACGTGGTATTCGGCGAAAGGCAGAGAAATGACCGTGTACGGACTGCTGACTGCGGAACTCGTTATCCGGTTCGACTCATAAGCGCCGAGGCGGCGACTCCGCCGAACCCGACCGACTCAGTCGCCCGAGCCGAGTCGGAGTTCGAGTCGGCGGCTGGTGAGGCCGTAGACGGTCATCTCCGTCCCCTTCGCGGAGTACCAGCAGCCAGCGTCCGTCACGAGTCCGGCCGCCTGTAGGCATTGCAGGTGGTGACAGGCGTTCTGGAGCGAGGTGTCGACGCGGTCGGCGAGGTCGGACGCGGTCGCCGGCCCGTCGCCGAGCGCCGAGACGATATCTCGCGCCGTCTCGGACCGCAACGCGTCGAGTGCGTCCGTGGACGCGTCGGGATCGACATCGACGGTCGTCGCCGGCTGCGGCGTGTGTTCGACCGTCGGTTGGCGCGGCAGCGGCGTCGCTGAGTTCGTCGTCATCGGTCAGATCCTCGTGACGGTCACGTCGCCGTCTCCGGTGTGGATCGTCAGGTCGTTGGTTCCTTCTCCCAGCGTTGCCTCGACGCGTCGCTCGGAGGTCATCGAGAGTCCACCGAGGGCATCGGCGACGGCGACCTCGCCGTTGTCGGTAGTGATCTCGATCGTCGCGTCGAGCGATTCGCCGATCCGGGCCACGATGTCGCCGTTAGACGACTGAACGGTCGCGGAGTCCGTGACTGCCGGGACCTCGGCGACGACGTCGCCGTCGTCCGTCTGGACGGTTCGGATCGATTCAGGACCGCCGACGGAGAGATCACCGTCTCGCGACCGCGCCGAGACCACGCCGCCGGCGCTGTCGATACTGATCGCTCCGTCCTGCGTCGTTGCCGAGACGCCGCCCGTGACGTCCTTGGCGGTGAGGTCGCCGTCCTCGCTCTCGATGACCGCGTCGCCGGCCGTTCCCTTGACGGAGACGTCTCCGTCGGTGGTCCGGATCTGATCGACGGGCACCGAGGCGGGGAGGTGGACCTCCAGCGCGATACTGCCGCCGCCGATCCCGACGACGTCCGGCTCCTCTGTGGCTATCTGTAGGGCGCCGCTGTCAATCTGTGACTGCAGTTGGAGGTCCGAGAGGCTCGTCTCGCCTCGCGCTCGCTTGTGTACGCGAACCGTGACGACCTCGCCGTCGGCCCGTTGCACGCTCACGTCGTCAGTCGCGTCAGAGACGACGAGCCGTTCGACCGCACTCGCCTCGAACTGACGCTCGACAGTCGTCTCGGTACTCTCTATCCGGACGAACGACCCGGTACAGCCGGATACAGCGGCGGTGCCGATGGCGGCCGCCGCACCGAGGAGCGACCGTCGGCTGAGCGTCTTGCCGGTCGACCGAGACGGCTCCGTGGAGTCGGAGCCGGTGTTGGGTGCCATTGGTTAAGCGCCTCTATGCGCCCTCGGATTCGGTTTCGCCGTCGGCTCCGAGCAGCACCGCCGTCGTGTAGCCGCCGAGTTTCGCGAGTCCGTTGAGGACGTGCAGCGAAACCAGGACCACGAACACCCCGAGGCCGGAGACGGCGATGGCTTCACCGAGCGTGTCGATGAGGTATGGGCCAATCGTGTAGCTCACGCCGGCGGCGTCGTAGAACACCGGCGTGGTGAGCAGCACTGCGCCGAGCGTTCCGGCCGTGACGAGCGCCGTGAACGCGACAATCCCGAACACGAACTTCAGCCCGACGAGCAGCAGACCGGTCCACGTCGAAGGTTCGGTCAGGAACTGCTTCGTCGTCGTCAGGAGGTCGTCGAGGCTGTCGACGTTCCAATCGAGCGTCTCGAGTGCTGCCGGCGGCGTTGCGTCGACGTCGACCAGCCACCTCGCCAGTTTGGCCTCGAAGCCGGCGGCTCCAACCGCCGCGACGAGCGTCAGCACGAGGAGCGGCACCCCGACGACGGTGACGAGGAGACTCGACCCCGTCGAGAGCCCCACCGAGAGGCCGACGAAGTAGAGCAACCCGAGTGGGAAGGCGAGTGCGAGGTATGCGATGTTACGATACGTCTGCTTGCGGAACGGAACGCCGAAGAACTGCTTGAGAACAGTTCCGGGTCCCGTGCGGAGGGCTCGGTTCATCGTCCCACCTGGGACGACGGGCGGGAATCCCGTATAAATAGGACCCGACTCGCTGAGGGAGCGACTCCCCAAAAGTTTCAAATACAAGTTTCAATCGAACGACCGGTAGATCGCGACGAGCCCCACGGTGTGTGCGACCGTCACGCCGAGAATCGCCTGGGCGTCGCTGAACCGTAACACCGGTGCGAGCACCTGGCTGACAAGGAACGGCACGACGGCGATGAACAGCACACCGACGGCAAGTACGCGCATCGTTTCGCTGTCGTTGCGTCGGTACCCGCGATACGCCAGGAAAGCGACGTATCCGCCCACGATGGCGGTGGCTGCGGCGACAACCGTCGTGACGGGGTCGGGAATCATTGTTTATGAACCACCGTGAGGATGACGAGCAGGCCGCACAGTTTGCTCACGTTCACGACGAACGCCCGCTCGGTTGCGCCGAGAACCGGGGCGTTCCCGAGGACGAGTCGGAGGAACATCGGCGCCGGTGCGAGCAGGAGCATTCCGACTGTCAGGAACAACAACGGGCGCTCTCGCGTCTGCAGGTAGCCCGCCGCGTACCGATAGGTGACGAGGACCGACAGGACGACGGCGACGAAGAACACCAGAATCGCCAGGATCGCCGTCGGCGCTGCGCCGCCGACCACGTCGATCTGTGCGACGTCGCCGCTCGCGCCGATTGCGCGCACCGCCGCGTGTCCAGTTTCTGTGTGTTCAGTCATCCCGAGAGTTCCTCGTACAGTCGCGTGAACCGGTCGGCGGCTTCCTCCTTCTCTGTTCGATCGACGTCCACCACGAATCCGTCGTCGGTGAGTTCGACGGTCACGCGCTCCATCCGCGCGACGTACTCCTCGTGGTGGTGGCCGCCGGGATCGAGTCGCTGTACGCCCTCCAGAAGATCGCGTTCGCGAAGTTGTTCGACGCGCCGGTAGATCGTCGACTCGGAGGCGTCGCACGCGTCGCTCAGCGCTTCGGCTGAACGGGCCTCTCCGTACGTCTCGATGAGAATTCGACGGGCGTAGTCGTCGTCGATCAGGGTGATGATTTCCTCGTCCTCACCACGCCCGTCACCCGAACGCATCGTCTCCGCGTTTCGGTGCGTCGGTGAAAAATGGTGGCCTCCCCGACACGTCCGTCACCCGTCCGACCTCGCACGAACGCGCGCAGGCCGCATACTTATGACGCAGAGGCCGTGATTCGAACGTGTAGTATGCCTGACGCTGTCGCCCGCCTCCGGTCGTCCCTCCCTCGACCCTCCCTGCGCACCGTCGTCACCACGCCGTTCCGACTCCGGACCTACGGGAATTTGCTCTATCTTCTCCTCGCCTTCCCGCTCGGACTCGGCTACTTCATATTTCTCTCGGTCGGGTTGTCGGTGAGTATCGGCCTCAGTTTCATCCTGCTCGGAATCCCGCTGTTTTTGATCGTGTTGGCGACGAGCATCGCGTTCGTGACCTTCGAGCGCCGCCTGGCGAGAGTGCTCCTCGGGACCGAGATCGAGTCTCCGCCGTGGCGGGTCGTTGACGCCGACGGCCTCCTCGATGGAATGAAGCGCCTCGTGAGCGACCCGGCGCTCTGGCTCGGACTCGGGTTCCTCGCGACGAAACTCGTCGTCGGCGTCATCGCGTTCACTCTCCTGGTGGGACTTCTGGTTCCGGCGTTCGCGGTCGTCGCCACGCCACTGTACTACGACAATCCCGGCGTCCGCGTCGGCGTCTTTCTCCCGACGGAGTTGACCCGGGAACTCTCGCTGTACATCCCGTGGAACGAACTGCTCGTCGGTGTCTCGTTCGTGGTCCGACTCTCCTCCTGGCAGGTCACGTCGCTCGTCGATGCCGTGGCGATGTCGATCGGCGGCATCCTGGCGGTCGTCCTCGTTCTGGCCATCCTCGACGGCTTCGCCTGGCTCTGCGGGCAGTGGGCTCGGCTGCTACTCGGGAAGTGGCTGATCGCGCGGTTCCAGTGAGTCTCAACGGCTGACACAACACCACCACTGACGCTGTCCACCGAGCGGAAACCGTCTCGCGTCTCGAGCGACACTCCCACCCGTCCGACCCGCTACCCGCACCAGTTCTCTGCCCGCTGATATCATCGCAGAGATTCACGATGTAACTTTCTTACGAGAGGCGCACGTACAGACACAGAATCACGTGTTTAGCGAGTTCCGGTCACCAAATGCGAACGCTGCCGGACCACACTTTGCTTTCGCCCCCCTGAGTACGATGTCTGACACTCACCCAAGCCGCATATTCGACAGCAGTACTGCACCGACGCTGTATGTGACGACTCCTGCAGCCGTCGTCTCCGACTCACAGTTCCCCTCCAAAGTCGACGACGGGGCGACTGTCTCAGCCGACGATGAGGCGACCGTCTCAACCGATGACGACCGACTGACCGGTTCAGGGTCCGACGGGGGACAGTGAATGAACGCCCTTCAGTCGCTGGTGGACACCCCGGCCGAGTCCATCCACGTCATTCACGTCGACGACGAACCCGACTTCGCCGATCTGACCGCGACGTATCTCGAACGCGAGAACGACCGCTTTGAGGTCACCACGGCGACCAGCGTAGACGAGGCGCTAAACGTTCTCGCCGAGGCCGACGTCGACTGTATCGTCTCGGACTACGATATGCCGGGCCTGAACGGGATCGAACTCCTCGAAGCGGTTCGTGTGGACTATCCAGACCTTCCGTTCATCCTGTTCACAGGGAAAGGATCCGAGGAAGTCGCCAGCGAGGCCATCTCGGCCGGAGTGACCGACTACCTCCAGAAAGAGCACGGGGTCGATCAGTACACGGTCCTAGCGAACCGGGTCTCGAACGCCATCGAGCACTCCCGGTCCCAGCAGCTGGTCGAGCGGAGCGAACAGCGTCTTCGCGAGATCATCGACGGCCTGCCGCACCCGCTGTACGTCGTGAGCGCGGACGGGCAGTATCTGCTGGCCAGTGAAGCGCTCGCTTCCTTTCACGAGACCACAGTCGACGCACTGGAAGGGACGGATATGCGAGAGGTGGTCAACGAGAGCGCTGCCAGCCGGCTCCAGCAGGCGTTCGACGAAGTCATCGAAACGGGGACGCGAACACGCCTCCGGGAAGTCGTGGTCACCGACGCGGACGGGGAGGATCACCTATTCGAACCGCAGTTGCTTCCCTTCGACCTCGGCGACGGCGAGCGGGCCGTCCTCGGCATCGCTATCGACGTGACCGAGCGCCGGCAACGGGAGTATGAAATCCAGCGCACTCGAGAACGGATGCGGCTCGCCCTCGATCATACTCGGTCGATCGTCTTCGACCTCGACCTCGATACCGGCGAGGTCGTCCGGCACGGGTCCTTCGAGGAGTACTTCAGACTCGACCCCGAGGACATCACGACGTGGGAAGCGTATCTCGACAGCACGGTCCATCCCGAGGACCGAGAGCCGTTCCGGAAGTTCTACGAGCAACTGATCGACGGCGAACGTGGCGGCGGTACTTTCGAATACCGGACGCACCCCGACCGCGGCAGCGTCCGCTGGGTCAGAGACACGGTCTCCGTGGAAACCGATTCGGCCGACGACTCGCGTCAGGCCGTCGGTATCACGCGTGATGTGACCGAACGGAAGGGGCGGGAACTGGATCTCCGGGGGAAAGAGCGCCGGTACCAGGCGGTGTTCAACGACCCGAACACGCTTGTCGGATTCGTCGATACGGACGGGACTGTCCTCGAAATCAACCAGATGGCGATGGAGTACGTCGACGCCGACCCGGCGGATGTCGTGGGCGATCCGCTCTGGACGACGCCGTGGTTCGACCGCTCGGCCGAGACTCGTCAGGAGGCCAGACAGTGGATCGACCGCGCTGTAAGCGGTGACTACGTCGAGTTCGAGGCTGACCTCGACCAACCGAACGGTGAATCGCACACGTTCGAGGGCGTCTTCCGACCCGTGACCGACCAGGAGGGGGCTGTCGTTTCGGTGTTTATGTCCGGTCGCGATATCACCGAACGTAAGAACCGGGAACGGGAACTGCAGCGGTACGAGGCGTATCTGGAGGAGTCCTCTGACATCGTCACGGTCATCGCCGAGGACGGGACGATCACGTATCAGAGCCCTGCGGTCGAGCGGGTTCTGGGCTACGGACCGGACGCGTTCATCGGTCAAAACGGGTTCGACTTCATCCACCCCGACGACGTGACTGCGGTCCGCGAGAAGTTCGCGGAACTCCTCGTCGAACCCGGGTCGACGGTGACTGCCGAGTGCCGATTCCGGACGGCCGACGACGAGTGGCGCTGGCTCGAATTGCGGGGGACGAACCGACTCGATCACGACCCGATCAACGGCATCGTGACGAACAACCGGGATATCACCGAGCGTAAGGAACGCGAAAAGGCACTCAAACGGGAGCGGGATCGACTCGACGAGTTCGCGAGCGTCGTCAGCCACGACCTTCGAACGCCGTTGAACGTCGCGGAGGGCCGACTGGAACTCGCTCAAGAGGAGCACAGGAGTGACAACCTCGACACGGTCGAGACCGCACTCGACCGGATGAACTCCATCATCGAGGACGTGCTCACACTGTCACGCGAAGGCCGGGACATCGGGTCGATGGATTCTGTCGCCGTTCAGGAGGTCGTCACCACCGTGTGGGACATCGTGGCCGACGCCGAGAGCGCAGCTGACCTCCGCTTCCCGGACAACGACCTCTCGACGCTCACCATCGAGGCCGACACCGACCGCTTCCGACAACTCCTGGAGAACCTCCTTCGAAACGCGATCGAGCACGGGGGCGACGACGTGACTGTCACTGTCGGTGCGATGGCCGACGGGTTCTATATCGAGGACGACGGGCCCGGAATCGCTAAGAACAGTCACGACGACGTGTTCGCGGCCGGCTACTCGACCAACCAGGAGGGGACCGGTTTCGGACTGAGCATCGTCAAACGAGTGGCGGAAGCGCACGGGTGGGAGATCAGTGTCATCGACGGGTCCCGGGGCGGGCCCCGATTCGAGATCACGGGCGTCGAAATGACGGCCGAATAGCCACTCGCTCACGGTCTCCCCGTCGGGGGCGACGATCAACTCGGGAACGACCACCGGTCGGCGCGTACGCGGTCGCCATCGTCGAGACGATGAGTTTGGTCGGAGCGGGCGTCGGTTCGCTGGTCGGGCTCGTCAGCACCGACGCGCGGACGGCCAGTCTCGTGCGCCCCGTGACCAACGCCCTGATCGTCGGCGCCGCGGCGGGGGTCGGACTCGGTCTGCTCTGAGGACCGGTGCCGTCTCCGCGGTTCGTATCGGCTGCCTCTGCTGATTCTGGATACAGACCACCGATGAGGAGCGCTATTGATCGGCGCGGCGATGAAACATTCATTGTCCCTCCGCGGAAAACCGTCGTTTATGCCCCGAGAACTGCTTCGAGAGGCGAGCGGGCGACTCAGGGACGCAGCGGAGGCCGCGAGCGGCGATGCACAGAAACGCATCTACGACCAGTCCGACGCGCTGGCGTCGCTGGCAGCGCGCGATCGCGACCCGGACCACGGGCGCCTCGCGCGTCACACCAACTCGCTCGAAGAACTGGCCGACGAGACCGAGGGAACGGCCCACGAGGCGATTATGGAGGCTAAAGAGAAGATCTCGACGTTCCGTGAGGGCGTCGAGGGCGTCTGAGTTCGCCGCCCGGTTTTCTGCCTGGCTCGTCGTCGGAGCCCCTCTGTTTCGGTTGGAGATTATGACACGTCGACATAACTCGGCGTGGCGACTGCGTGAGCGGACGGTCGCCCACCGGTGAGAGTCGAAGCCGGTCTCAACAGACGTTCTTCGGTTTGATCCCCATCGACTGCAACGTCTCGACGTAGTCGTCGTAGGCGGCCTCGACCACTGCGTCGCCGGCGTCGCGGGCGGCGTCCCAGTCGTCACCGTCACACGCCGCGTCGAGTGTCTCGACGATACGGTCGCGCTCGGCTTCGAGATCCGAGCGGAGTCCGCGGAAGCTATCGGCCGCCATCGGGTCGGCGTCGCCGACAAAAAAGCCCACCATCTGACCGACGTATTCGACTGACACCAGATACCGCCCGAGGAGTCCACCGAGGCGGGCCGACGTGGACTCCTGCTCGCCGAGGCGGTCGTACAGTTCCGGGATCGCGTCGAGCGACGGTTCGTCGGTCACGTCGTCGGCGTGTGCGCGGGCCGCCGCCGCGAGGTCGTCGTAGAGCGACGTCTCGTCGCCGTCGGCGTCATCGATCCAGTCTTCGAGGACCGACGCGAGCGCCAACGCGTCGGTGGCGGCCGCGGTTCGGACGCTGTCACCGTCCATCTCGCCGGCGGTGAGCGCGTACATCGCCTTCGAAGAACCCAGTCGGGAGAAGGCCGTCTCGTGGTCGGTGCGCAGTTCGGCTTCGAGATCGGTCCCGTCCATATGCGATTATCACCGGCGATCCGTTTGTAGCCATCGACAGGCGATCGTGCCCGATCGATCCACGGATAGCGAGGGTCGGACGTCTGCTTTCGAGGAGTCCAGACTGCGGCCGCTACCGAGTCGCTATCAACCCTTTTGTGGTCACTGGCTCATCGTCCAGTATGGTCCCCGATACCGACACCACCGCCGGCTCTCCTGCCCTGGACGCACCAGACGATTCCGGACGGAGCGATCGCCTGCCAGACGATATCGATCCCGAGTCGCTATACGACCTGGTGTACCGCGCGACCCGCGACGCGCTCTGGGACGTCTTGGGCACTGCGACGCTCCTCCTGTTTTATCTCTTGCTCGCGGCGATTGCCGTCTCTATCGTAATCAGCGGGATCGGCCCGTTCCTCCGCGGGTCGGCGCCGCTGTCGGCACTCGGTATCGGACTCCTCGCGGTCGCCGTCGGGTTGTTCGCGCTCTTCCGCGTGTATCGCCTCGCGACGGAGTGACCGCCACACTCGAACATCGCCCGACTGCGACGACGACCAGCGAAGCGGCGTTCGCCTCATTTCCGACTGCTGGGGAACGGTTAAGTAGATTCCTGGCAGTAGTTCAATCGATGAGGGACGACCCCGAGGAGGGGATGCTCTCGTGGGACGAGACGGTCTTCCGCGACGAACACGTCTTCGAGATCGACTACGTCCCCGAGACGTTCGAGCACCGCGAGAGCCAACTCGAGAGCCTGAAATACGCGCTTCGTCCGGCCGTCAGAGGGTCGCGCCCGCTGAACACGATGGTCCGCGGACCGCCCGGCACCGGAAAGACCACGGCGGTCCAGAAACTCTTCGGCGAACTCGGCGTGCAAAGCGGCGTCCAGACCGTCCGGGTGAACTGCCAAGTGGATTCGACGCGGTATGCGGTGTTCTCGCGGATCTTCGAGCATATCTTCGAGTACGAACCGCCCTCCTCGGGCATCTCGTTCAAGAAACTGTTCAGCCAGATCACCGACCGACTCGTCGAGGAGGAGGAGGTCCTCGCAGTCGCGCTCGACGACGTGAACTACCTCTTCTACGAGAACGAGGCGTCAGATACGCTCTACTCGCTTCTCAGAGCCCACGAGGCTCACTCGGGAGCCCGCATCGGTGTCCTCGTTGTCTCCTCGGACCTGGCGCTCGACGCTATCGACGAACTCGACGGCCGGGTCCAGAGCGTCTTCCGGCCGGAGGAGGTGTACTTCCCCGTCTACGACGTCGACGAGATCGTCGACATCCTCCGCGAGCGGGTCCAGCGGGGCTTCCACGAGGGGGTCGTCGGCGCGCCCGAACTCGACCGCGTGGCCGAACTCACCGCCGAGAGCGGCGACCTGCGGGTGGGAATCGATCTGCTTCGCCGCGCCGGTCTCCACGCGGAGATGCGCGCCAGTCGAACCGTCTCGAACGAGGACGTCGAGGCGGCCTACGAGAAATCGAAGTACGTCCACCTCTCGCGGCAACTCCGGGGCCTCTCGGACCGCGAGCGCGACCTCGTCCGCGTCATCGCCGAACACGACGGCGATCGGGCCGGTGCGGTCTACGACGCGTTCCACGAGGAGACCGACCTCGGCTACACCCGCTACTCGGAGATCGTGAACAAACTCGATCAACTCGGTGTCGTCGACGCCACGTACACCGAGGTCGAGGGGCGCGGTCGCTCGCGGTCGCTGTCGCTTGCATACGACGCCGAGGCGGTTCTCGAACGGCTATGAGACACCCCTCTGGGACCCTCCCGGAACGGAACTTTTGTGGGTGCCCGTGTCGACTCGCCGCGTATGAAGACGACCGGCGGCACTGACGACCAGAAGCGACGGGCCGGCGAACGCGCCGCCGAGGCGGTCGAAGACGGCGACGTAGTCGGCCTTGGAACGGGGAGCACCGCCGCCTACGCCATCCGCGCGCTCGGCCGGGCAGTCGACGACGGTCTCGACGTGGTGGGCGTCCCGACGTCGTTCGATTCCCGGCATCTCGCGCGCGAGGTCGGCGTTCGGGTAGGCTCGCTCGAGGGCGTGGACGGCATCGACCTCGCGATCGACGGGGCTGATCAGTTCGACACGCAACTGGCGGCGATCAAGGGCGGCGGCGCGGCCCACGCCCGCGAGAAAGTCGTCGCCGCCGTCGCCGACCGTCTCGTTCTCGTCGCCGACCCCTCGAAGTCCGCCGAGACGCTCTCGCGGTCGGTTCCGCTCGAAATCCTGCCCGACGCCCGTCCCGCCGTCGAACGGGACGTCGTGGATCTCGATGGGGTACCGACGCTGCGCCGCGCCGAGCACAAGGACGGCCCAGTCGTCACCGACAACGGAAACTTGATCCTCGACTGCGAGTTCGGTCCGATCGACGACCCCGCTGGACTGGCCTCGTCGCTCGCGTCGGTTCCAGGGGTCGTTGAGCACGGGTTGTTCGTCGACCTCGCCGACGCCGCATACGTCGGTACCGACGACGGCGTCGAGGTTCGTACGGCCGATTGAGGCCGCTCGAGGACCGCGGTGGCGTCTGCTCGCCGGGAGGGAGTTGCAAAAAAACGGCGTCAGTGTACCGGAATTACAGGTCGCGCGGCTGGACCGTCTTGCGGTCGTTCTCTTCAGCGCGGCGGGCTGCGTCTTCGAGCAGTTCTTCGACTTCGTCGTCGAGCGCGTCGTAGAAGTCAGAAGCGACGTTCTTCTCCTGGAGCGCTTCCTTCACGGCTGCCTTGACAATAAGGTCTGCCATACAGGTGGTCCTATATCGGCACTATATAAAAATATTTTCCAAATCGTCCGTGTCTCCGTCCGTAGCCGGTGTCTGTGGCGTTTCCTATGGGAATAATTTATATACCCGGGGGACGCATTGGCAGGACTACCGAAATTCCCGGCTCTAGACGGTCAGACCACCGTGAAGCGGCAGTCGTACCTGACATCCCGCCCCGAGTGGCTGGCCCGCGCTGGCCCCGAAGCGACAGACTCGTTTCTGCTGCCCAGCGAACGGCGCTATGCGCGACCTACTCGAGGCAGTCGCCGACGGTGAACTCTCGCCTGAAGCGGCCGAGGCACGACTCGCAGGCTACGTCACGACCGGTGCTGGACGGTTCGACGCGGCCCGCGAGTCACGCCGTGGTGCCCCTGAAGGCATCCTGGCGTCCGGCAAGACGCCGGCAGAGGTGGCGGTGCTCGCGACGGCAGCCCTCGAATCGACCGGACGCGCGCTCGTCACGCGTACATCTGACGCCGATGTCGACGCAGTCATCGAGGCTGCCGCAGAAGACGTTGACGCCGCAATCGAGTTCGATCACGACGAGCGAGCGCGGACGCTCCTCGCGCAGACGGCCGACCACGACCCGCCCGAACTCGACGCTACCGTCGGAGTCGTGACCGGCGGCACCGCCGATGGGGCTGTCGCCGGCGAAGCGACGGTGGTCCTCGACGCGATGGGGGCGACTGTCGAGCGTGTCGACGATGTGGGAGTCGCCCACCTCGGCCGCGTTCTCGACCACCTGGAACGACTCCGCGACGCCGACGCGTTGATCGTCGCTGCCGGACGAGAGGGAGCGCTCCCGACTGTCGTCGCCGGCCTCGTCGACACGCCTGTGATCGGTGTCCCGGTGTCCTCCGGGTACGGCCACGGCGGCGACGGTGAAGCGGCGCTCGCGGGGATGCTCCAGTCTTGTACCGTGCTCTCGGTCGTCAACGTCGACGCCGGGTTCGTCGCCGGCACACAAGCGGGCTTGATCGCCCGTGCCGTCAGCGCCGCCCGCTCGCAGACCGAGTGACGTACCCGGTGACGCGCTATTCGATTTCGAAACCGGAATAGCCAAACACGCGTTTCGTTATCTCTCTTATTTTTGTTCAAAATTGAGACTCGCGCGCGTGCGCGGGAAGCCATATAAGGGGTACGCTCGTAGGAGGAGTACCGGCAAATGGTGGCTGCCGGCAACACGTATGCCAAGTTGTGACCATTGCGGGTCACACGTCTCCGACCGTTTCGCACGCGTGTTCGCCGATGAGCACGGGCGACTGCTCGCCTGTCCAAACTGCTCGGCGAACGCAGGAATCGCGGAGGTCGCACGACAGCGGACCCGCACAGCGTGACCACTGAAGCGGATCCAGACCACCACGCGAAGCCGTGTTCCGATGTTTGAGGTCGGGCGGGTGAACCGCCGCCCGACCGCTTCAATTCCACACCCCCGAAAGCGGTCGCACTGCCCACTCGAGCGCAGTCACGCCGACTGACCGAGACCGGAAGGGCTACCTGACCTCTCGGCGAACGCACGCCCGATGAGTGACCCTCCGTCCCCGAAGATCCTCCTGACGAACGACGACGGCATCGACGCGCCGGGACTCGCGACGCTCCGTACCGAACTCACGGCGCTCGGTGACGTCACGGTTGTCGCGCCCGCCGCGAACCAGAGCGGTGTCGGACGGACGCGCAGTCACGCGGCAGTTATCCGCGACCACCCCTGGGGCCACGCGCTCGTCGGAACGCCGGCGGACTGCGTCGCGTACGGACTCCGAGGGCTGGGGACGGACTTCGACGTGGTCGTCTCCGGCGTAAACAACGGCCCCAACGCCGGCAACTACGTCGTCGGTCGCTCCGGGACAGTCGGGGCGGGCATCGAGGCAGCGTTTCTCGGCACGCCGGCGCTCGCGATCTCGGGCTACCACTCGACTGACTTCTTCCTCTCGCCGCCCGAGGAGTACGACTTCGCCCGCCCCGCGCGGATCGCCCGGCGACTCGTCGCCCGCGCACTCGACGCTGATGTCTACGACGACGTGGACCTCCTGAACGTCAACGCGCCCGTGGACGCGCCCTCACCGCCCGTCATTCTCACCGAACCGTACCACGACTACGAGCAGGATGTCGAGGAGATGGACAGCGGGGGCACCGAGGCCGACAGCGCGCTCCCGGCGGAACTGGGACTCGACGGCGTCGGAGCCGAGGACATCGGCCCCGACGAGCGCGTCGTACGGCTCAAAGACCAGACGTGGCCCGGCGTCGTCGGCTGGGAGAGCCCTTTCCCGCCGACGGACGAACACCGCGACCGCTACCCGGTCGGCACGGACCGCCGCGCGATGGTCGACGCCGCGGTCAGCGTTTCCCCGCTCGCCGTGACACACGCGTCGCCCGACAGCGCGGCGCTCGCTGACGTCATCGAGACCATCAGTGTTGAATAGCGGCCGCGCGCCGATGTCCTCCGATCATCACGTCTACGTTCTCGAATGCGACGACGGGACGCTGTACACCGGCTACACCACCGACGTCGAGCGGCGCGTCGCCGAACACGACGCCGGCGAGGGCGCGAAGTACACCCGCGGCCGGACGCCCGTCAAACTCGTTTACGTCGAGTCCTTCGACTCGAAGTCGGCAGCGATGTCTCGTGAGCACGAGATCAAGCAACTCTCCCGCGCGGCGAAGGCGCGACTCGTCGGCCTGGACTGACTGGCTCTGACTTCGGCTGACCGCGTCGTCTCGCCGCCGGTTCGTCGGGGCGACGACGGCGCTGCTCAGGCCTCCGGGTGCAACCGCCGCGCCTCGGCAACGACGGCTTCGCTTAGTCCTTCGAGTCGCCGTCGGATCCCGTCGTCGATGAGCCTGTCGCCGTCGTACTTGCTCGACGCGTTCCGGACGCCGACCTGTTCGGGGACCGTATGGCCGTAGACGCCGCGGACCGTGCTCCGGAGGTGTTCCAACGTCGGGCCGTATGACCCGCCGCCAGCGGTGACGACGAGTCCGACGGCGGTGTTCCGGTACTCGTCCTTCGAGCAGTAGTCGTGGAAGTTCCGGAACGTCGAGGAGTACGAACCGTGGTAAACGGGCGAACCGATCACGACTGCTTCCGCCTCCCGAACCCGTTCTCGGAGGGCCGCGGAGTCGCCCTGTTCGTCTCTGTCGGGATGATACAGCGGCAAGTCGACCGCGCTGAGATCGAGGAGGTCAGTCTCGACACCAGCCTCGTCAGCGACGGCGTCGAGGGCGATCCGGAGCGACTTCTTGGTGTAACTCCGTTCGCGGCGGCTTCCGTTGACGGCGGCGACGGTGAGCATCGTCTGTACTCGCACCCCGAGAGCGAAAAACACGACGGCGCGCCGCACCTTTTTGTTCGATGACGAACACCCAGAAGTATGGACGCAATCTCCTTCGGCACGGACGGATGGCGTGCGACACTCGACGTTTTCACCGACGACAGGGTGCGGGTCGTCGGGCAGGCGGTAGCGGACTACCTCCGCGACGAGGGGCACGACGCGCCCGTACTGATTGGATACGACGCTCGCCCCAGTTCAGAGGGGTTCGCAGACTCGCTGGCGGACGTCCTCACGGGCAACGGGTTCGATGTCCTCCTCCCTCAGCGGGACTGCCCAACTCCGCTCGTGGCGCACGCCATTGTCGATCGGGGACTCTCGGGCGCGCTGATGATTACCGCGTCGCACAACCCGGCGGAGTACAACGGCGTGAAGTTCATCCCGGCGGACGGCGCGCCCGCGCTCCCCGAGGTGACAGATGCCGTCGCCGACCGACTCGCCGATCCCGAGCGTCTCTCGCAGGCTGAACGCGGCACCGTCCGGCGGATCGATCTCGCGACGCCACACGCGGAACACGCCCGCGAGTTGATCAATGCGGATCTCTCGGGACTGACCGTGGTACACGACGCGATGCACGGTTCCGGCCGGGGCGTCACCGACGAACTGCTCCGCTCGGCGGGCGCGGACGTCGTGTGCGTCCGCGACGACCGCGACCCCGAGTTCGGCGGGACGCCGCCGGAACCGAGCGCCGAGAATCTCGGACCGCTCGTCAGGGCTGTCGAGAGGCACGACGCCGATCTCGGCGTCGCCAACGACGGCGACTCCGACCGCGTCGCGTTCGTCACACCAGAGCGCGGCCATCTCGACGAGAACCTCTTTTTCGCGGCGGCCTACGATTACCTTCTCGAATCTGATTCGGGGCCCGCGATCCGAACCGTCTCGACGACGTTCCTGATCGACCGCATCGCCGAGGCGCACGGAGAGGCGGTCTTCGAGACGGCGGTCGGGTTCAAGTGGGTCGCCGAGGGACTGGCTGAACACGACGCCCTGATTGGTGGCGAGGAGTCCGGCGGCTTCTCGATCCGCGGGCATGTCCGCGAGAAAGACGGCGTCCTGATGGGGCTCCTCGGCGCGGCCGCGGCGGCCGCCGAACCGATGGACGAGCGGGTCGACCGCCTGCTCGACGCTCACGGCGACATCGTCGCGGGGAAGATCAGCCTCGAGTGCTCCGATTCCGAGAAAGCGCGCGTGATCGAGGAACTCGATGACGCGCTCCCGGATCAGGTCGCGGGCCGCGAGATCGCTGAGATCGTCACACTCGACGGCTTCAAACTCCTCCTGGAGGACGGTTCGTGGCTCCTTGTACGCCCCTCCGGCACCGAACCGGCCGTGCGCGTCTACGCCGAGGCCGCGAGCCAGGAGCGCGCCGACGCACTGCTCTCGGCCGGTCGAGACCTCGTCGCCCCGTTGATTTGAGCCGACAGTTCCAGAGTTACTGCCGCACACCCAGCAGGCGATCCCCGTCCCAGTCGGTTTCTCGAATCTCGAACCCCAGCGATTCGTAGAAGGGACGGACCCCTGCTGGGAACCGTGCGATAAGCACGCCGTCGGCACGGTCGGCGGCCGCTTCGACGAGGTCGCGGCCGATCCCGCGCCCGCGCCGCGACTGGTGGACGGCGATCTGTTCGATTTCGGTCGCGCTGTCGTCGATCTCGGCGGTGGCTTCGCC
>NZ_JBDGQZ010000008.1:0-19193 GCF_042218505.1 Halobellus sp. | reverse complement strand
CGGTGGCTTCGCCAGTCCCGATCCCGGAAGCGCCGTCTCCGCCGCCCGCATCGCTCAGCACACAGATGCCGACCACTCGCTCGTCGCTCGGTTCTGCGGCGTCCCTCACGTCGGCGGCGACTGCGACGAGCGCGCTTCCGACGCCGGTGCGCCTGCGCACTCGTTCTCGATCGAATTCAAGCATCGCGGCATCGAGTAATCTGCTGGCAGCGTCGGCGTCGCCACCGGTCGCCTCGCGGATCCTCGCGGTCACGCTACTTCGTGCCGCCTTTGACCAGTCTGAGCACGCGCACTCGACCGACCTCCACAGGTTGATCCTCCGGGACGGGCGAGTCGTCGACGAGGATCGACACCTCGTGGGGAGAGTAGCCGACCGCGCGGGCGACGTCGGCGTAGGTCCCATCGTCGTCGATCTCCACCTCGTCTTCGCCCTCGCCAACGACCTCAACGGTAACGCGCATACGTCACTTTCTCGCGTCGTGGGCTTGCGCGTTTCGCTCCCGCTCAATCCG
Source organism: Halobellus sp. (assembly GCF_042218505.1). Classification (NCBI taxonomy): domain Archaea; kingdom Methanobacteriati; phylum Methanobacteriota; class Halobacteria; order Halobacteriales; family Haloferacaceae; genus Halobellus; species Halobellus sp. Next base: position 18,681 of record NZ_JBDGQZ010000008.1, on the reverse strand, counting down.
ACTCACCTCCCGACCGAAACGCGGGTGGTTTATCACCCGCCGGCCCCGTCTCACCCGTATGAGCGAGGCCGACGCGCCCGCGGACACTCCGACCGGCCGCGAGATTTGGATCGAGAAGTTCCGGCCCGAGCGATTGACGAACATCCACGGGCAGGAGGAGATCGTCGATCGACTGCAGTCCTACGTCGATCGGGACGACCTGCCGCATCTCCTGTTTTCGGGGCCGGCCGGTGTGGGGAAAACCACCGCAGCCACGGCCATCGCCCGGGAACTATACGGCGACGACTGGCAGGAGAACTTCCTCGAACTCAACGCCTCCGACGAGCGCGGTATCGACGTTGTCCGGGACCGAATCAAGAACTTCGCACGCTCGTCGTTCGGGGGGCACGATTACCGGATCATCTTCCTTGATGAGGCAGATTCGCTGTGTGTCCCTCCCGGAACGGACGTCGTCACCGGCTCCCCGTCGTCTCCAGAAGTAAAACCGATCGAGGAGGTAAGCGACGACGGCGAGCCAATCCCGTCTGTCGACTTCGAGACGAACGAGATCCAGTCCGACAAAGGCAAACTCGTCGACTCCGGCGTCGCCGACTTCTTTGCGGTCGAACTCGCCGACGGCCGAACGATCACTGCGAGCCTCACCCACCCATTCTTTACCGTCGGTGAGGACGGCAGACTGCTCGAAACCGAACTCCGAGACTTGTCGCCCGGTGATGAGATTGCAGATTTCACAGACGAGGTCGGCGTATCACGATGCGAAGTCTGTGGTGACTGGACTGCGGGGCGGTTCTGTTCTCTCGACTGCAAGAGCGAGGGACACAGCCAGGAGATGCGGGGTTCGGGGAACCCGATGTACGGAGTAGAGTGGTCAGACGAGCGGCGGGAGAAAATCGTTGAGAAACTCGCGGGCGAGAACAATCCTGCACTCATCTCCGATGGTGGTCTCACAACGGTCGAGACGGCGGAGGTTCACCAGATAGACTACAGTCACCGTGGGAAAGCATACAACATCTCTATGGAGGGAACGCCGAACTTTATGCTCGCCAACGGCGTCCTGACTCACAACACCAGCGACGCACAGTCGGCGCTTCGCCGGACGATGGAGCAGTTCTCCGACAACACCCGGTTCGTGCTCTCGTGTAACTACTCTTCTGAGATCATCGACCCGATTCAGTCGCGGTGTGCGGTTTTCCGCTTCTCGCCGCTCTCGGACGACGCCGTTCGGAGCCAGATCGAAGAGATCGCCGAGAGCGAAGCGATCGACGTGACCGAGGACGGCCTCGACGCCTTGGTGTACGCGGCGGACGGTGATATGCGCCGCGCGATCAACTCCCTGCAGGCGGCGGCCACGACCGGCGAGGTCGTTGACGAGGAGGCGGTGTATCTGATCACCTCTACGGCCAGGCCCGAGGAGATCGAAGAGATGGTCCACGCGGCGATCGACGGCGACTTCACGAGCGCCCGGGCCAAACTCGAAACGCTGCTCGTCGACACGGGTATGGCCGGCGGCGACATCATCGACCAACTGCATCGCTCGGCATGGGACTTCGATCTCGACGAGCGGACCACCGTTCGCCTGCTGGAGCGGATCGGCGAGGCCGACTACCGGATCACTGCCGGCGCGAACGAGCAGGTCCAACTGGAGGCGCTTCTGGCGTCGCTGGCGGCCGAAGAGTAGTGGATATTTGACGCTAATCAGTCGTTAAACGCCCTCCTGCGGCCGTCCGACTCTCCCGTTCCCGGAACTGTTTTACCCGGTCGTTGGCCAACTGGTGGGTAATGAGTGAACTCGAAGCGGCGTATCGCCTCGACTACTTCGAGGAGGAGGGCTTCTACCGGAAGCAGTGTCCGGTGACGGGCGTCCACTTCTGGACGCGCGACCCCGACCGCGAGACGTGCGGGGAGCCGCCGGCGGATGACTACTCCTTCATCGACAACCCTGGTTTCGACGAGAAGTACTCCCTCTCGGAGATGCGCGAGGAGTTCCTCTCGTTCTTCGAAGAGCACGATCACGAGCGCATCGATCCGTATCCGGTCGCCGCCAACCGCTGGCGCGACGACGTCCTCCTGACGCAGGCGTCGATCTACGACTTCCAGCCGCTCGTCACGAGCGGGCAGACCCCGCCGCCGGCGAACCCCCTCACGATCTCACAACCCTGTATCCGGATGCAGGACATCGACAACGTGGGCAAGACCGGCCGACACACGATGGCTTTCGAGATGATGGCTCACCACGCGTTCAACGCCCGCGACGATGCCGAAGACGAGTACGCCTACGAGGGTGAGGTCTACTGGAAAGACCGAACCGTCGAACTCTGCGATCAGTTCTTCGAGCATATGGGGGCCGACGTCGAGGAGATCACCTATATCGAGGATCCGTGGGTCGGCGGCGGCAACGCCGGGCCCGCCTTCGAGGTTCTGTATCGAGGCGCAGAACTGGCCACGCTCGTCTTTATGTCGATGGAACAGGACGAGGAGGGCGAATACGAGATGAAAGATGGGAACCGGTACACGCCGATGGACACCTACATCGTCGATACCGGCTACGGCCTCGAACGCTGGACGTGGGTGTCACAGGGGACCCCGACGGTCTACGAGGCCGTCTACCCCGACGCCATCGAGTTCCTGAAGGACAACGCCGGAATCTCGCTGACCGACGAGGAGGAAGTACTCGTCCATCGTTCGGCGAAACTCTCGGGCTACCTCGACGTCGACGAGGTCGACGATCTGACGGCTGCGCGCGCGGACGTCGCAGGCGAACTCGGCGTCGACGCCGAGGAACTCACCGAACTCCTCGAGCCTCTGGAGACAATCTACGCGATCGCCGATCACTGCCGGACGCTGGCGTATATGTTCGGCGACGAGATCGTCCCCTCCAACGTCGGCACGGGCTATCTCGCGCGGATGGTGCTCCGGCGAACCAAGCGCCTCGTCGACGACGTCGGCATCGACGCGCCGCTCGACGAACTGGTCGATATGCAGGCCGAGCGTCTCGGGTACGAGAACCGCGACACGATCCGTGACATCGTCCGGACCGAGGAGCGCAAGTACAGAGAGACGCTCGAGCGCGGCCGACGGAAAGTCGAGAACCTCGCGGCCGAGTACGCCAAGCGGAAGGAGTCGATTCCCGTCGAGGAACTCATCGAACTGTACGACTCCCACGGGATCCAGCCCGAGATGGTCGCAGAGATCGCCGCGGACCGGGGCGCCGACGTCGACATTCCCGACGACTTCTACTCGCTCGTCGCGGATCGCCACGGCGGCGAGGGTGGCTCTCAGGAGGCAATCGAGCGCGAGGAACGCATCGCCGAACTGCCGAACACGGAGCAACTCTACTACGACGATCAGGAGCGAACGGAGTTCGAGGCGGTCGTGTTGGACGTCATCGAACGCGAAGACGGGTACGACGTCGTCCTCGATCAGACGATGTTCTACCCGGAGGGCGGGGGACAGCCCGCAGACCACGGGACGCTCGCGACCGACGACACGACCGTCCAGGTCACCGACGTCCAGCGTCGCGACGGCGTCATTCTCCACCGGACCGACGGCAGCCCCGGCAAAGGCGAGTTCGTCCGTGGTCAACTCGACGTGGAGCGTCGGCGGCGGCTGATGCGCCACCACACCGCGACGCACGTGATCGGCTACGCCGCCCGGCAGGTTCTCGGAGAGCACGTCCGGCAGGCCGGCGCACAGAAGGGGACAGAAAGCGCTAGGCTCGACGTTTCCCACTACGAGCGCATTTCCCGCGGGGAGGTCAAGCGGATCGAGGCGGTCGCAAACGACGTCGTCCGACGCAACCTCCCGGTCAAGCAGCGCTGGCCGGACCGACACGCGGCCGAAGAGCGACACGGCTTCGACCTCTATCAGGGTGGCATTCCGCCGGGACAGAACATCCGTACGATCACCGTCGGCGACGACGTCCAAGCGTGTGGTGGGACCCACGTGAGCCACACCGGTGACATCGGCGCGATCAAGATCCAGTCGACGGAGCCGGTCCAAGACGGTGTCGAGCGGATCACCTTCGCCGCAGGCGACGCCGCCATCGAGAGCACGCAGGCCACGGAGGATGCGCTCTTCGAGGCGGCCGACATTCTCGACGTGAACCCCGAGGACGTCCCCGAGACGGCCGAGCGGTTCTTCACCGAGTGGAAGGAGCGGGGGAAAACGATCGACCGACTGAAGAACGAACTCGCCGAGGCGCGCGCTGCCGCGGACGACGAGACGGTCGACGTCGACGGGACGCCCGCGGTGGTCCGCCGACTCGATGGCGACGCCGACGAACTCCGCGCGACGGCGAACGCGCTCGTCGAGGAGGACAAGGTCGCCGTCCTCGGCTCCGGTGCGGGCGAGAGTGCCCAGTTCGTGGTCGGCGTTCCGGACGACGTCGGAATTAACGCCGGCGAGGTCGTCGGCCGCCTCGCCGCGAAGGTCGGCGGCGGTGGCGGCGGGCCACCGGACTTCGCACAGGGCGGCGGCCCCGACGTCGACGCCCTCGACGACGCAATCGAATCAGCGCCGGAGGTCCTTCGCGCGGTACGGAGTGCCTGATCCGGCGGGTCGTCACCCGAGAACTGAGAGATCGGCTATCGATTATGCCCGCGGTCGGCGCAAGACTTATCGATACTTGTTGGGGAAATAACACTGTGCCCTCGCAAGTAGAGGCTGCATTACAGATCGACGAGGCCGTGGCAGTCCTCATACTCCGGCCACAGGGTGCCGTGTCGTCTGACGCCCCGTGTAAGCGCCACCTGCTCGAGGACTCCGACGCTGTCGAACTGCTCGGCGTGGACTTCTCCACCCCGCCCGCGACGTGGTACGAGAACTGGTGTGCGCTCCTCGGCGAAGAACCGGCGAACGCTGCGGTGATCACGACAGACGACCTCGCCGCGTTCGGCCCAGACGAACAAGAGACGCCCTATAGCGTCGAGACCGTCGGGTCGCCGTCGAACCTCACCGGCGTCGGCGTCAAGTCGACACCGCATCTGAACGACTGGGAAAACCCGTCCGTCGTCGTCGAGTCGCTGACGGTACTGCTCCAGTATGCCGACCCGCCGGCCGTCTATCGGTTCCTCCACGTCCTGACGAGTCGGCTCGCTGCGACCGGCGGGACGGGACAGTTCTACCTCGATCCCCTCGCACAGGACGAACAGACCGTCGAACTGCTCACGACCCTGTTCGACGCGGTCGTCGAGTACGACGAGGAGTGGACCGTCCGCACCCGACACGACTGACCGACCCGATTCCGCTCGCGCCGAGGATCCGCCGGCTTCGAGACGACTAAACCCGCTCGCCGGGAAGTCCGGTTATGCCAACGACCGCGAACGACGGCGTCGACCTCTATTACGAGACAGCCGGTGGCGACCGTATTGACGAGACTGTCGCTTTCGTCGGTGACGCCGGCTACGGCGCGTGGCAGTGGGGGTGGCAGCACGCCGCTGTCGCCGGTCCGTACCGGAGCCTCGTCGCGGATCTCCGCGGCTCCGGCCGCTCGGACGCCCCGCCCGGCCCGTACTGCGTCCCGACGCTCGCAGACGATCTCACGACCGTCCTCTCGGATGCCGGCGTCCGCTCGGCCCACGTCGTCGGCGCGGGACTCGGCGGGATGGTCGCACTCCACGCCGCCCACGAGACGGCCCGCGTGAACAGCCTCGTCCTCATCGGAACTGCGGCTCGCGGCGGCGACCTGGCGCTCGAACCCCTATGGGGAGCACCCGACGATCCCGCGGCGCTGGACGATTCGTTACGTGCTGGACTGTCCGCGTCGTTTGTCGACGAGCGACCCGAGGCAGTCGAGCAGATGGCTGAGTGGCGCGCGAGTGAGGACGCGAACCGGGAGGCCTGGGACGCCCAAGTGGCCGCCGCCCACGGCTTCGACTGCAGCGACCACCTGTACGAGATCACCGAACCAACACTCGTGATCCACGGGTGCGACGACGCCGTCTGGTCGCCCGAGCGTGGCGAGCGACTGGCTGAGGGCCTCCCGCGTGGGAGATTCCTCGGGATCGACGACGCTGGTCATCTGGTTCACGTCGAAGCCTCGAAGCAGGTCAACGACGAACTGCTCGGGTTTCTGCCGGACCTCGAGTGACGACGTTCGGCCCGCTCCCAGACCACTTCTCACAGCGAATGGGCGCAAGTCACTTTTGATCGTAGCGTTTTCACCGACACAATGACCACGGCACGCGACCGTCTCCGCCTCGCGCTCTTGGACGCGTCCGAGAGCGAACACACCCGCCGGAACTTCCGACGCGAACTCGACGCCGACCTCGTCGAGTTCGAGGTCACCGCCAACGAGCGGCCGGCCGACTTCGACTTCGACGGAGTGATCGTCACGGGGTCGCGGACATCCGTCTACTGGGATCGCGACTGGATCCGCCCGCTGCTCGACTACGTTGCCACGGCCGACGACGCCGGGCTTCCGATCCTGGGCGTCTGCTACGGCCACCAGGCGCTGGCGTCGGCGTTGGGCGGCCGCGTCGAGGGTATGGGCGAGTGCGAGATCGGGTACCGCGAGATTGACCAGACGGCCGCGGCGAGCGACGACGAACTCTTCGCCGGGCTCGACGATCCGTTCACGGCGTTCACGACCCACTCGGACGCTGTCACCGAACTCCCGCCGGACGCCGAGTTGCTCGCGGAGAACGACTACGGTATCCACGCCTTCCGGCGCGGGCACGCCTGGGGCGTCCAGTTCCACCCCGAGTACGACCGCGACACCGCAGCGAGGGTCACGAGGGGCAAGGATCTCCCCGAAGAGCGGATCCAGTCCGTCCTCGATGGGATCGACGCGGCGAACTACGACGCCGCCTGCCGCACTAAGCGGCTCTTCGAGAACTTCACCGATTACGTCCGGCAGGTGCGCGAGACGGCCGTCGTCAAGTGAGCACGCGTCAGTTCTGATCGGCCTCGGCGGCCCCTATGACTCGTTCTCCCAGTAGTCGACATCGTCGTCCGCCCGGTAGTAGCCCGCGACGACTCGCTCGTCCTTTTCGCCGCCCGGCGGCGATCCGGCGTAGACCCCGATCTTCTCGGAATCGGGGTAAACTGTCACGTCGGGGTCCTGCATCGTCGACACGGCGAGAAACCGGAGGGGGTCGTCGCCGTCGTTCCGCAGGCGGTGTGCGCCATCGGGGGTCGCGGGGAAGTCGCAGTAGTCGCCCGCTTGGATCCGGTTCTCGCCCGCTGGCGTTCGGAGCACGCCCGCGCCAGAGAGGACGTAGATCGCCTCCGCGTTGCCCGTGTGGAAGTGATACGGCCACGAGGACCCGCCCGGCGGGAGTTCGTAGAGACTCGCCCCGAGATCCTCGACGTCGGTTTCGCTGCCGAGCGTCTTCCGACGGAAGTGGGTCTCTTCGCGTTCGGTTTCGCTCCATTCGAGATCACTCTCGTTGACACGTCCCATATCTGAGCCTCGGTCGGTTGCCTGTTAATTGGCCGGGTCGGACGGGTGAAGTCCGTGCTCGGCCCCTATAGTAGCGTTTGCAACTGATTGCACAGCCGATCGCACGCAGCCGTGCGATCGAGTGAGCGAAGACTTGCAACCGCTACTATCGCACGACGTCAGAACGACGTGTCGTCGAGAACTGTCTCGAAGACGGCGACCGCGACGAGCGCGGCGAGCAGGAGGAAACTCTCGACGAGGCCGTACTGAAACGGGTACACGGTCAGCCCGAACAGGAGCGCCGCGCCCGCGAGGCTGATCGTTCCGAGCAGGGCGGCTCGCGTTCGACGCTGCATCGACAGCGTATGATTCGATCCGGTGAGACATCGGCCTTCCGCCCGTTTCTGGCACCGACGCTGTTTTGCACCTGTCTCCAGAATAACCAGGCAATGGGAATTGATCCGAACTTCGACAGCAACAGGGAACTCGTCGGCCCCGAAGAGTTGGAAAAACTTCCTTCGTCCGCAAGCCAAACCGAGTTTGGCGACGGCGTCGACGTCTGGGGCCCGATCGAACCGCCGGAAAAACTGGGCATCCACGGGACTCACGTCGCTGTCGACTACGACATCTGCATCGCCGACGGCGCGTGTCTGGAGAACTGTCCGGTCGACGTGTTCACCTGGGTCGACACGCCGGACCACCCCGAATCCGAACAGAAAGTCGAACCGACCTACGAAGACCAGTGCATCGACTGTATGCTCTGTGTGGACATCTGTCCCGTCGACGCGATCGACGTGGATGCGTCGCGACGATAACGAGCACATTCCGTCGCTAATCCCTATACTTCATCCCGGCCGCTCATTGCGATTCCGCCGTATCCCAGTCAGTTCCGTTCGGCGATAGTCTCTTGTCGTCACCCGCGGAACTAGGTACGCTATGTCCGATGAAGTCGTGCGGCTGCTGCAGAAGGCGTATCAGGACGAGATCGAGACCGTGATGAACTACCTGTCGAACTCGATCGTCCTCGACGGGGTTCGCGCGGAGGAGATCAAAGAGTCGCTTCAACAGGACATCCAAGAGGAACTCACGCACGCCGAGCAGCTCGGCAACCGGCTCAAGCAACTCGACGAACACCCGCCCGGTTCGGCCGCGTTCGAGGCGACGCAGACGAGCCTTCAGCCGCCCGAGGACACCACGGACGTGCTCTCTGTCATCCGTGGGGTCCTCGACGCCGAGGAGGACGCCATTTCGACTTACCGTGCGCTCGTCAGCGCCGCCGAGGCGGCGGACGACCCCGTTACGGAGGACCTCGCCGTGACGATCCTCGCCGACGAAGAGGCCCACCGCACGGAGTTCCGCGGCTTCGAAAAAGAGTACCAACAGGATTGAACGCGGACGCCGTCTATGCCAGTCGTCTCCGCAGGGGTCCCTCTCAGATGAGCGCCGCCACCGCGAGGCCGACGGCGACGAGGACGCCCCCGGCGTCGGTCCGCCCGAAGCGGAGCGTCGGCAGCGTCGGATTCCACGCGAAACAGCGCGCTCTGAGCGCTATCGCCAGTCGGTCCGCCCGCCCGAACGCACGGCGGAGCCCTGCGGCCGCGACCAACCGCATCCGGTCCCGGAGCGGTCGTTCGGTGCCGAGTCGCGCGTGAGAGGCCTCGCGAACACGCCGGAGATCCGCACGCAGTAGAGGGAAAAAACGGAACACCAGCGCCACGCCGACGCCGAGCAGTCGGCCGACGCGACCGGGAACGAGCCGCTGGATCGCCGCTCGCGAGTCGCGGACGGGCGTCGTGCGGAGGTAGACGGCGGAGACGAAGAGAATCAACAGCACCCGGTAACCCGCCAGCAGCGGGCCGACCGCCGCCGCCGGGTCGAGTCCGACGGTCACTCCCGCGACTCGGGCGGCGAACCCGGGTACAGATCTCCCGAGGCCGACGCTCACTGCCTCGACCAGCGGCGCGGCGAGCAGGAACGGCAGCGCGGGCAGATACCCGCGAAGTGCGTCGATCGGGGAGACGCGTCCGGCCACAAGAAAGCCGCCGGCTACCAGCGTGAACACTGCGAGACCGCGCGGCGTCGTGTGTGCGAACGCGGCCGCAGCGAATGCCGCTTGCACGAATAGTTTGGTCCGCGGGTCGAGCCGATGGGCGAGCGACTTCCCGGGGCGATACGTCAGCATCGGGGTCCGGTCCGACCGGGGTCCTCGACGTCGTATCTCAGCAGCGACGCCCGCGCCCCGCTCGGATCGTCGTCGACCGCCACCGCACCATCAGCCATCACGAGCACCCGGTCAGCGAGGTCGAGTACGTCGCGGAGGTCGTGGGTCACGATCACGACGCTCGTTCCCTCGGTCGCGAGCGCCCGGAGTCGATCGAGCACCGATGCCCGAGCGGGCGCATCGAGGCCGGTGAACGGCTCGTCGAGGACGAGGTGATCCGGCTCCATCGCCAGCGCCCCGGCGATGGCGACGCGTTCTCGCTCACCGCCGGAGAGGTCGGTCACGGGCTGCTCCTCCCGACCGTCGAGGTTCACAGCCGACAGCGCGGTCTCGACACGGCGGTCGATCTCCGCTCGATTGAGCCCCAGGTTCTCCGGGCCGAAGGCGACGTCCGCGCCGACGGTGGCGGCGACCAGTTGGTCTCTGGGCTCTTGGAACACCATTCCGACCGCGGTCCGGGCGGCGACGAGGTCTTCGGCGACGGCGCGGCCGTTCACCTCGACGATCCCCGCGTCAGGTTCGAGTAGTCCGTTGAAGTGCCGGACGAGGGTCGTCTTACCCGACCCGTTCGCGCCCGCGACGACGACGCACTCGCCGTCGTCGATCGAGACGGAGACGCCGTCGACGGCGATCGTGTCGCCATAGCGGTGAACGAGACCGTCGGTTCGGATCATCTGGGTGTCTGGAATCGGTCTGTCGCTGGATTCGACGCTCGGAACGCGCTCACGCTCGCCTCAGGCCGCCGCCGCAGCGTCACTGCGGACTACGCCGATGGCTGCAGCGATCTTGATCGCCTCGAACGGGACGAACGCCAGCGCGCTCACGGTGAACGCCGCGACGAGGCTGACGTCCTGAACGATGGAGAAGCCGACTGTCCCGAGCGCGTAGATGACGACTGTACCGCCGATCATTCCCCCTGCCAGCCGCCCGGTGGCGACGGTCTCTGGGTCGTTGAGGCCGTCGAAGCCGTGGGCGATAGCTCCGGTCAACGACGCGGCAATCGGATACGACCAGAGATAGCCAGCGGTGTATCCCACGAGTGGAGCGAAGCCGGCCGACCCACCGGCGAAGACCGGCGCGCCAGCGGCCCCGGCAACGAGGTAGAACACGAGCGAGATGCCACCCCAGAGCGGGCCGAGGAAGACTCCCGCGAGGAACACGCCGAACACCTGCAGGCTCACGGGGACCGGCGAAATCGGGTTCGGGAACGATACGTACGCGAATGCGCCGGTGAGCGCCGCGAACAGCGCCGCACGCGCGACGTTGCCGACGACGTCCTCACCGACGAGTTCGACAGACTCCGTCTCTGTGGCCATACCGTGTCGTGTCTCGTAAACCGTTATCAATTGTTCGGTTTACGACTTCGGCGAGGAATCGCGGAAGCGGCCCGACGGCAATCTTTGTACGTCTGCGGGGTCTACAATGATGCGATGGACGATAAGACGGCCGAACTCCGCGATCTCTTCGTCGACGCAACGGGGGAGGAGACCGTCACCGAGTCGCAGTCGGATCCACGGGGGTCGCTCTCCGAGTCTGACGACGCGACAGTCGAGGAACGGCTGATCGAACTCGTCGAGGAGATGCGGGAGCGCTACGAGTTCGCGTCGTCGCTGTCGACGTCCGACCTCGTCACCGTCGTCCGTGCCTTCTTCGACCCCGACGCAACCGGTGCGGACGCCGAGTCGTGGTCGGGTGCCGCCGACGCCGCGCTCGCCTCGTCGCTCTCGGCTGACGTCGACGGCGACGCGGTCTTCCGCGCGCGGATGGACCTCCACCTGGTCAGCGACGCCGACCGCGACGCGCCGATTCCATACGACCGACTGCGGAGCCTCGTCTCGGCGTCGACCGGAGACGACGGCTCGCTGACTGACGACGAGTTGACCGAGGCGATTGCGTCGGGGGTCGACTCCGAGGCTGTCGCCGAAACCGACGTCACGCCCGAGACCGTCCGAGGCTATCGCCGCGTCGTAGAGGCCGATCTCGTCTCCCGCCGGGCAAATCACCGGTTCCGAGACGTGTTCACCGATCTGCTTACCGACGCGGACCTGTCGACGCGCCTCGCCGAGGACGCTCGCCGCGATGGCCTGCAAGAGGCGACCGAGGACATCGAGACCGACGTGTCCCTCTGAGCACGCACCCCGGCGATCGATCACTTCCACCGCGGGTGGCGAAGACTCTTATCCGGTGAGGTCCCTACTCCGGTGCGATGGCCAAGGCCCCCGACGACTCGCGTGACCTGACCGATCGGTTCATTCAGTTCTACCGAAAGTATTACCGCGACGAGATCGGCACCCTCGCGCAGCAGTACCCCAACGAACAGCGCTCACTCTACGTCGACTACGAGGATCTCTACAAGTTCGACACCGAACTGGCTGAAGAGTACCGGAAGGTCCCCGGCCAGTACCGCGAGTACGCCGAGGAGGCGCTCCGGCTCTACGACCTGCCCGCCGACGTCAAACTCGGCCGCGCGCACGTCCGCTTGCAGGACCTCCCCGAGACGGTCGACATTCGCGACATCCGCGTCCACGACGACCACATCGGGCGGATGATCGCGGTCCAGGGCATCGTCCGGAAGGCGACCGACGTCCGACCGAAGATCACCGAGGCCGCCTTCGAGTGCCAGCGCTGCGGGACGATGACCTACATCCCCCAGTCGGACAGCGGCTTTCAGGAACCTCACGAGTGTCAGGGCTGCGAGCGGCAGGGACCGTTTCACGTCGACTTCGACCAGTCGGAGTTCGTCGACGCGCAGAAGGTGCGCGTCCAAGAGAGCCCCGAAGGCCTGCGGGGCGGCGAGACGCCACAGAGCATCGACATCGATCTCGAAGACGACGTGACGGGGAAGGTGACCGCCGGCGATCACGTCACCGTCACGGGCGTTCTCCACATCGAACAGCAGACCTCCGGCAACGAGAAGACGCCCATATTCGACCTCTATATGGACGGCGTCTCGGTCCAGATCGAAGACGAGGAGTTCGAGGATATGGACATCACCGAGGCGGATGTCGCCGAGATCATTGACCTCTCGAACGATCCCGACATCTACGAGAAGATGGTCGAGTCCGTCGCCCCATCGATCTACGGGTACGATGAAGAGAAACTCGCGATGATCCTCCAGCTCTTCTCTGGCGTGACCAAACATCTCCCCGACGGCTCGCGCATTCGGGGGGACCTGCATATGCTTCTCATCGGGGATCCTGGGACGGGGAAGTGCGTCGACGGCGACACGCTTGTCACGCTTTCGGACGGGTCGGAGGTGCCCATCCGCGAGTTGGTCGAGGCGAACCTCGACGATCCGAAGCCGGTCGACGACGGGGTGTGGGACACCGTCGATCTCGACGTCCCGTCGATGGAAGCCGACGGATCGCTCACGACACAGCGGGCGACGAAGGTCTGGAAGCGTGAAGCGCCGGAGCAGATGTATCGGATTCGGACCGCGAGCGGGAAAGAATTGACCGCCACGCCGTCGCATCCGCTGTTCGTTCAGTCCAATGGCGAAATCGAGACGGTGAAGGTCGAAGATCTGACACAAAATCAGTGTATTGCGACGCCGCGAACGGTGCCGACAGACGGCGGCGACTCACTCGACGTCACGTATCGACGTTCGAAGTCCGATAACGCGGTTTCGCTTGACTTGCCTGAGGTATGGACGAATTCCTTGGCAAGGCTCATTGGTTACATCGTCGCTGAAGGGTACGTCGAACACCGCGACGATCATACGGGTAGCGTTCGAATCACAAACTACGACGAAGAGATCCTCTCCGACGTCGCGTCCGGGTTTGAGTCGCTCGGGGTGAATTACTCACTTTTGAATTCGCGCGAGCACAAACAGGCACGGGTCGTTCGCTGTAGTTCGGAAGAGTTTGTCAGCTTCCTCGAACACCTCGAACCCGCGCTTTTGAGCCGATCTGCTGCCCAGCGCGTTCCAGACGGTATCAAGAACGCAACCACCGAAATCAAGCAGAACTTCCTTCGGGCGTACGTCGACTCGGAGGGTCACGTCTCGGCGGCGCAACGTGAACTGACCGTCGCCTCGATGAGTCGTGATCTGCTGAAAGACGTCCGATCGCTCCTCTTGTCGTTAGACATCTCATCCTCGGTTCAGCCCCGACAAAACGGCAGTTATCGACTTCGACTGAGCGGAGACGCGTTCCAGCGGTACGCCGATGCCGTCGGATTCGTCACCGAACGCAAACTGGATGCCGCCAAAGCGCACTCAGATCAGGATCGAAACACGAATGCCGATGTCGTCCCCGACATCGGGGACTCACTCAGAGACGTCCGAGAATCGCTCGCCCTGTCGCAATCAGACTGTGGCGTTCCTCGGTCGACATATCAGCACTACGAGCGTGGAGACCGAAACCCCAGTCGAGACTCACTCAGATCTGTTCTTGACGCTTTCGAGCGCCGGATCGAGCGGCTCAAAGAAACCGCGAAACACCTCGGAACGCGCTCGTGGGAACAGATAGAATCCGTTCGTCGCTTGCTGAACGTGTCACAAAGAGCAATCGCGACCGGGATGAGTGTCGAGCAGAGGACCGTGAGTTATCATAAACGGACCGATGCCGTCCCCGACGGTGGACGAATCGCTCACGGAACCGACGTGCTCGCGAACCGGATCGACGAGGCCCTGTCAGTTGTTACTGACGTTCGTCGCCTTCGGGCGCTGGCGGAGAACGACATCCGCTGGGATCGCATCGACTCGATCGAAGCGTGTTCTCCGACGGATGACTGGGTGTACGACCTCGAAGTCGCGGGGACGCACTCGTATCTCTCCAACAACATCGTCTCGCACAACTCGGCGATGCTTCAGTACATCCGCAATATCGCGCCCCGATCCGTCTACACCTCGGGGAAAGGGAGTTCGTCTGCGGGACTGACTGCGGCGGCCGTTCGCGACGACTTCGGCGACGGCCAGCAGTGGACGCTCGAAGCCGGCGCGCTCGTGCTCGCCGACAAGGGGATCGCGGCCGTCGACGAGCTCGATAAGATGCGATCGGAAGACCGAAGCGCAATGCACGAAGCGCTGGAACAGCAGTCGATTTCGGTCTCGAAGGCCGGCATCAACGCGACCCTCAAGTCCCGGTGTTCGCTGCTCGGCGCGGCGAACCCGAAGTACGGGCGGTTCGACCAGTACGAGCCGATCGGCGAGCAGATCGATCTCGAACCCGCGTTGATCTCGCGATTCGATCTGATCTTCACCGTCACCGACGATCCCGACCCCGAGACCGACGCCGAACTCGCAGAGCACATCATCAACACCAACTACGCGGGCGAACTCCACACCCAGAAGTCCGAAGTGCCGAGTTCGGAGTTCACCGACGATCAGGTCGACGATGCGACCGAGGAGGTCACCCCGACGATCGACGCCGAACTCCTCCGGAAGTACATTGCGTACGCGAAGCGGAACTGCTACCCGACGATGACCGACGAGGCGAAGGAGGTCATCCGCGACTTCTACGTCGACTTCCGGGCGAAGGGCGCCGACGAAGACGCCCCGGTGCCCGTCACGGCGCGCAAACTCGAAGCGCTCGTCCGCCTTTCGGAGGCCTCCGCGCGACTCCGCCTCTCGGATACGGTCGACCGCAAGGACGCCGTGCGGGTGACCGAAATCGTCGAGTCCTGTCTCCGAGACATCGGAATGGACCCCGAGACGGGCGAGTTCGACGCCGACATCGTCGAGACCGGGACCTCGAAGAATCAGCGCGACCGGATCAAGAATCTCAAGCACCTGATCGAAGATCTCGAGGACGAGTACGAGGAGGGCGCACCCCTGGACGAGGTCGTCGAGCGAGCGACGATCGATCTCGGACTTGACCAGTCGCAGGCCGAAGACGAGGTCGAGAACCTCCGCCGGAAAGGCGAGGTGTACGAACCGCGACAGGGCTACCTCCGGACCACGTAGATGGACCGAATCTCAGCCCTCCGGAACGTCGAGGAAGCCCTCAGCGACTTCGAGTCGGGCGACGCCGATCTCGCTGCGACCGAGCAGCGCGTCCTGACGGTCCTCCGCACGTACGCGACCGACTTCGACGGCGAAGACAAGTTACGGGCGTATCAGGCGACTGGCGAGGGCCGAGCGCACGGGCTCGTGGTCGTCGCCGAGAGCGAGGCCGAGGCGCGCGAGCGAATCGCGGACCTCCTCGACGAAGATCCGGCGTCGATCGTGGCCGACATCGCGCCGGTGTAAGTGGTTTTATATCGTCACCCGCGGATCTGCGCGTAACCGTGTTGTTGGTGGTGACCTACTCACGCCGGGCGCGTGAGACCTTACGAAACGCGTGTCGGGCTCACGAAGAAACTGTCGTCCGCCGGTTCGGGCGCGCCGCGCTGCTCAGAGAAACCGAGTACGGGGCGTTCTTGGCGTGTCGCCTCCGTGAGCGACACGCCGCCGACGTGCAGGTCGAGCGGACCGAACCGTTCAACGAGTTCGCCGACGCTCCCGACTCCGTGCGGGAGGCGGCCGTCGCGTACGAACAGCGGGAATCCCCGAACACGCCGTACGACCGGTTCGCCGCGGGGACTGACCACCCTCGCTCGGCGGCGATGCGCGAACGCGACCTGTGACTGCGGCCACGACGCGGCTGTCGTTCACGCTCGTTCTTCCGGACGGCACCCAGTTGTCCGGGCCAATCGTCGATCTCCGCGGCTGGCCGACTGCCCCCACGCGAACGGCGCTCGTCCGCGCAGTCCACGCCGGTAGCCCCGTCCCGGAGACGGCACCTGCGGTTCTCGGACAAGCACCGGGGCCCGCCTACGAGCACGTCGGACTCCTGCGGCCCGGCCGCTCGTTCGACCGTCGCTCCGCGCTCGCGTCGATCGCTGTGGCTCGCGGGATCGAGACGCCTCAGGACTCGGCGCTCGCGTCTGCCCGGCGGCAACTCCGTGCGGCGCCGACGCCGCTCGACACGTCTGAATTACGGGAGGCCCGACGCCGCGCGGCGGAGGCGGGCTCGAAGACCGAGCGACTCCGTGAGCGAGTCGCCACGATCCGCGGCCGAGTCACGGCGCTCCGCGAGGCGACCGGGGACGACGCCGATCTGAGCGCACTGGCGGACGCGGAAGACTCGTTGGCGGCGGCGACCCGCCGCCTCTCGGAGGTTTCGACACAACGGGTGGCCGCCAGGCAGCGGCTGGCGCTTCTCGACGCACGCGCTCGCAGTGCTCGTGACGACCGCGACCGGCGGCTTCAACTCGAAGACCGCATCGGCAACCTCGAGCGCGCCCGACGCGACGCACGCGTCTCCGCTGTCGAACCAGCCTTCGTGGCCGCGCGACAGCGGATCGCATCCCGCGTGTCGTCTCACGACACAGCCCCCCGCTCGGACGCTCTGATCGATGCACTCGCCGCGGCGCGGCTCACACCCGCTCGCGCGCCGATTGTCGTCGCTCCCGACGTCGTCGCGCTCCTCGGCGGCGTCGCTGCCGCGGCCGATGTGTTGACTGGACCCCTCTTGATCCGGTGACGGCGGGGACTCTGCACACGAACTCGTCTCCGGTTCCCCGCGCCGAGCGTGTCGCTGTCTCCGTCCCTGGGTTTATATCCGATCCCGGAGCCAGACGCCCTGTGCAAATTCATCCTCAGCGCGCCGATACGGCGGCGGATCCATCTGGGCCCTTCGAGTCGGGCACGGTTCCGTCCGCTTGCCCGCTCGTTGATGTCGGTGTCACCACGTCGGCGCTTCGGGGCGTCACGCTCGTCCAGGTCGAACTCCGAAGCGAAATCGACGAACCGCTTCAGGTCCGGGTTTCGAACCGCCTCGACGGCCCGGTACTCCCGCCGCGAACCGAAGGGGTCCCGAACGCGGGATGGGACGCCGAGGGGTTCACCGGACGTCTGCCGGCAGCGGGTGGACTCGGCGTCGGCTACGCCTGTCCCGCCGACGCGAACGCATCGGACGCGGTCGTTTCGGTCGATCTCCGCGGTTCCGTGCGGGAACGTGACGAGACGACCGGCGGATCGGGAGTCGCTGCCGCGGTCCGCGACCTCGGTCGGGCAACTCCGCCAACCGATGCGGTTCCGATCTCCGACGGTGCGTCGTCTTCACTCCCTGAATCGGCGGCCCCGGTTGCGAGTCGCGGTGCCGATGTTCCCGTTCCCAGTCCCGTCACGGAATGGCTCGACGCCGTCGCGTCCCGCATCGACCGGGCGGAGGAGTTGACCGACGCGACGGCCTCGGACGCCGTGACGGTCCTCGAATCGAACACCGACGACGCGCTCGCCGCGATCCCTGCCGAACTCGCGACCGACCTCGAAGCCCTCCGTGCGGTCACCGATCGGACCGAGCGCCTGGCCGACCGAGCCGTGGCAGCCGAACCCGCTCCCGTCGCGGACGCGCTTCGGGAAGCCGCGACGGCGCTGGATGCCGGTTGGAACCCGGAGAAAGGGGAGGAATTCGAATGATTCTCGCTGTTACCGGCGGAAAGGGCGGCGTGGGCAAGTCGACGCTCGCAATCGAACTCGGGGCGGCTCTCGATGCGACGGTGGTCGACGCCGACCTCGGAATGGCCGACCTCCCGACCGGACCGGGACCGGATCTCCACGACGTGCTGGCCGGCCGTGCGGATCCGCTCGAGGCCGTTCGTGAGGGACAGGGCCCGGTTCGCTTGCTCCCGTGTGGCCGTTCGCTTGCAGGCGCTCGCTCGGCGGACGTCGCCGTCCTTGACGAAACGCTCGGCGCAGTTGAGAGCGCCTACGGCGACGTTGTCGTCGACTGTCCGGCGGGAATGAAGGCCGACGCCGGTGTCCCGCTCGCGGTGGCCGACGCCTGCGTCGTCGTCGCCTCGCCGCAGTCGTACGCTCTGGCCGACGCCGTCCGGTTGCGTGAGTTGGCCCGCGAACTCGACGCTGGTCTCGTTGCGGTCGTGATCAACCGCGCTGTCGACGACCCGCCGGAAGACGCCTTCGAGGAGGTTCTCGGTGCCCCCGCGCAGACGGTCCCTGCGGACCCTCGGATGGCTAAGACGGTCACTACGTTCCGTCCCGTGGTCCGTACCGCTCCGTCGACTCGTGCGGCCCGCGCAGTCGGCAGCGTCGCGGACGCTGTCCGTCGTGCGAAGCGCGTATGACTGCGTCTAC